>JAAWHY010000008.1 GCA_022795675.1 Clostridia bacterium | reverse complement strand
ATCTCCTGTAACTGCTATAAATTCCCCTTTTTCTTTAAACTTATCTACAATTTCTAACTTTTCCATTTTTCGACTGCTTTTTCCTTATATTCTTCACATTTTATATTTATCAAATTTAACCAAAACCCTTATTTATCAATGTTTTTCTCCGTTTACCAAAACAACTTTATAGTATTTTCTATACTTGAAAAAACGATTTCAATTTTTTAGTAAATTAATAGGTGAGTGTATACTTATCACTCACCTATATTTCTCTATATTTTGTTGTTTTATGTTAACGGAAACCTCCTCCGGCCTCCGCCTCCTCCGAAGGAACCTCCTCCTCCGCCTCCAGAAGAGAATCCTCCTCCTCCAGAAGAGTAACTTTCTGCTCTAGCTTTTGCTGCATTTGCTTGTGATATTCCATGTGTCGAACACATATGAATAAATATTATATTATCATATGTGCCATAACTTGATTGCTCTATTAATTCTGGATATAATTCCTTGAATTCTTTTGCGACTTCTTTTGCAATTCCCATCATTTGTGCATATATTAAATATTCTTCAAATAAATGAACTTCTATTGCTTCTCTTTCTTTTATAAGTGTATATTCTTTTAGATACTTTTTTAATCCCTCTAATTGAATAGCTTCTTCTTTTAAACCTTTAGTTGCTGTATATTGTTTGCTTTTAAATACTTTCATATTAGTTATTTCTTCTACTGTGATTAAACCTTCTGTAACTAATTTTTCCTTTTCTCTCTCTATAATTTTATCAAACCATGTAAGTATTTTAGAATAACTCTTCTTACACCATTTTTCAAATTCTTTATTTTCCAAAATTCCATCTTCACTTGCTTCATATAACATTTTAAATAAAGCTTTTTCCTTTTCATCTATAATTAATTCTGGATTTGTTTCATTTAAAATAACTACTGTATCTTCCTTTTTACGTATAGTACCTACTTCCCTTTTTTCAACTCTAATTATAGAGTCTTTAAGCCACTTTAATATGATAGAACCTAATACATCTGTTTTTTTGCTTATAATTCCATATTGATACCCTATATAATATGCTCTAAATATATCTCCATTGCATGGTATGTCTCTAAAGTAAGGTACATCTTTTTCTATCTTTTTTCCTGATTCTCCAAAATTAAATTTTTCTCTGTTTGTCATACTACTTATTGCTAAAATTATTGCAGAAAAGATTCCCAAGTTAAATAATATTGATATAATTGACCCTAATATGCTAAAAAAACTTACTCCTAATGAATCATCTTTATATTTCGTACTTCCTTCCTCTGCCATTTTATAATAATATTCAAAGTCATTGTCTAATTTGTTATTTGTTTTAAATGTTCCTAAAGGAAATTTTACTAATATGGTCATATATTCATTTGTTTCCAAAGTTCCATCTGATTGCATTTCTATATATCCATCATAAACATATGCTGTTCCACCATAATTTCCATATCCCCACACATCTGTTGTGTCTGATATTTTAAAGTTTGTATGTATTTTTATATATACACTTCCTATTTGCGTTGAAAAATCATATGGTATTAATGTCCAATATATCATTTGCGAATCTGTGAGTTCTGAAACAAAATTTGTTATTTGATATTTTACTGTATATGTATGTGTACCATAATTGCTTATTCCCCAGCAAAGTTCTACTCCATCTGAAATTTTATTAATTCCAAATTTATTTGCTTTACTAGATAATGTTCCTGAGGTATTCCATGAATTCAGTTTTGTATATTGTGTACTACCATCAGTTACTGATAACATGTTGATTTCTGAATTTCCTAAATTATAATAAGGATGATATACTTCTGTTCCTTCATTATTTGTACAATTCCAAACCTCTGTAACTGTTGCTGTTCCATTTTCATCGATTGCTATATCCATTGATATCTTTTTTATGGTATTTGCATTTACAGTCTTAAATAAACTGAATATTAAAAATGCAAATAAAAACAGCATCAATGTCTTTAATATTTTTCTCATTAATCCTCCCCCTTTATATATTTATTATGCCATATAGTTAATTTTTTATCAAGAAAATTTTATATTTTATCTATCTTATTTTTATGATATACTATATATAATTTAGATATTTCTTGGAGGTTTATATGGAAATTATATTAGGTAAATCAAGTGGATTTTGTTCTGGTGTTAAGAATGCAATTGATGGAGCTGAGAAAGAATTAAAAAAACATAATTCTGTATATTGTTTAGGAGAAATTATTCATAATGAAGAAGTTATTAAAGATTTAGAGGGCAAAGGTCTTGTTATAGTCGATAATATTGAAGAGGTTAAGGATATTGCTATTATTCGTTCTCATGGTGTTCCTAAATATGTATATGAAATAGCAAATTCAAAAAATATAAAATTATTAGATTATACCTGTCCTTTTGTCTCAAATATTCATAAAACAGTTGCAAAATATGCCGAAGATAATTATTTCATCTTTCTATTAGGTATAAAATCGCATCCAGAAACTATTGGTACCATTAGCTTTTGTGGAAATAATTCCTTTTTGATTGAAAGTTTAAATGAAGTTTCTCTAGCTATTAATGAGTTCCAAAAATCTGGTTTAAAAGATTTAATTATTATTTCCCAAACTACTTTTAGCGTTTCATTATTTGAAGAAATTATAAGTGAAGTTAAATCACGTTTAACCTCAAATATTAATCTTGAAATTAAAAATACTATTTGTAATACTACTTCTATTCGTCAAAAAGAAACCGAAAGTATTGCTAAAAAAGTGGATTTAATGATTGTTATTGGTGGAAAACATAGTTCTAATACAAAAAAACTATTTGATGTAGCAAAAAAAAATTGCAAGAATACACTTTTTATTCAAACTAAAAATGACCTTGAATATACTTATTTACAAAACTTTAATAAGATCGGTATAATTGCTGGAGCCTCAACTCCGCAAAACATAATTGAGGATGTTGTTGATTTTTGCAAAAATTAAAACTTTTTTGTAAAAAATACTTGCATTAATTGTTTTTTAATACTATAATGTTTGTATCAAAAGATAAAATTATTGTGAGGAGAATACTGATGGAACTAACAAAAAATATTTTTTTTAATACAGATAAATTAATTACTAATACAGTAGTAAAAATTTCATATACAGGTAAACTGTTTCAAGATAAATCTGAAGAAGTTTATATTCACTATGGGTTTGGAAATAATTGGGATAAAGTTAATGACTTAAAAATGGAGAAAACAGAACTTGGATTTCAAGCTGAAATAACTTTAACAGATGCGGCAACTTTTAACTTCTGTTTTAAAGATGCAAATGGAAACTGGGATAATAATAATAATGCTAATTATATTTTTCCTTTAGAAGCTGTTCAAAATGCTTTAATTACTACAAAACAACCTGAGTTTGGATTAACAACCCATAGACTTAGAAAGACTTACATGTGGAGCAAAAAAATAAAATTAGCTGTATATAAAATTATAAGATACGTTCCAAAATTAATATCTGGAAATTATAAGAGAAAAATTACAGAGTAATAATCTATAATGAGGGTTTATTCCCTCTTTCTTTTTTTATCTCACTTACATTTATATTACCCAACCTCCATTTGGAGATATAACCTGCCCAGTTGTAAATTCATCTTCTATCAGCCACCTTACACATCTTGCTATATCAATTGGCTTTCCTATCTTTCCCAAAGGGGTTTCCTCCTTTATAATTTCTATACTTTTTTCTGATAAATTATTATTCATATCTGTATCAATGTCTCCTGGAGCTATAACATTTACACGTATATTCGATGGTCCCAACTCTTTTGCAAGTGCCTTAGACATTCCTATTAACCCTGCTTTTGATGCTGAATAATGTACTTCGCATGAACCTCCTACTATACCCCAAATTGAAGAAATATTTATTATACAGCCATTTTTATTATGAATCATATTATTAGCTACTGCTTTTGTAGTAAAAAATGCTGAAGTTAAATTTGTAGTTATCATATAGTTCCAATCTTCTTCTGTTATATCGTTAAACATCTTTATTTGTGATATTCCAGCATTATTAATTAATACATCAATTTTTTCATATTTATCTATTATGTAGTTTATCATATTTTCAACTTCTATTCTATTAGTGATATCAGCCTTATAGATTTCTATATTTTTTTCTATTTTTTCTTTAAGTTCTATTGCTTCTCTTTTAGAATTGTTATAATTAACTATTATTATATTTTCACCATTTTTTGATAATTCTTCTACTATGCCTCTTCCAATTCCTTTTGCTGCTCCTGTTATTAAGATTACTTTTTTCATAACATACCTACCAACCTTACTCTAAGTATCTTCTATGTATAATTATCGCACTTTGATACTTTTCCTATAATATAAAAAAGCCATGAGTTAAGATTACTCAAAACTCTTGACCTTTAATGGAGCCACTTGTCTGAATCGAACAGACGACCTACGCATTACAAGTGCGTCGCTCTACCAACTGAGCTAAAGTGGCATATATGGTGACCCCGACGGGAATCGAACCCATGTCTCCGCCGTGAAAGGGCGATGTCTTAACCGCTTGACCACGGGGCCATAAATTTGGTGAGCCATCCGCGACTCGAACGCGGGACAACTTGATTAAAAGTCAAGTGCTCTACCACCTGAGCTAATGACCCATTTACCAAATATATAAGCAAATGCTTAAAAACAAATGCTTATATATAATACTACAAATTATTTAATCTGTCAACGGTTTTTTGAAATTTTTTTGATATTCTTGTAAAATTTTTGTGTTCTATTATTTCTTGTTTAATTCCTCAAGTAATTCCTCTACATCTATCCCATGTGCTTCGCAAGCTTCCTCTATTGTCTCACCATGTGCAATAGCACAGTTTAGGCAGTGCATTCCTGCTTCTGTTAATATATCTGCTTTCTCTGGAAGTCTTTCTAATAATTCTCCTATTATCATTGTTTTTTCAATTTTCATGTTTGTTTCCATCCTTTCTATTTTCTACAACGTATCAACCGCTGATATATAAATATTTATGATGTATCGAATTTGACTGAAATATATGTAGAAATTCTTTTGAAATATTATGAGGATTGTTCACGTCGAATGCAATGAGGACTAAGTGAAAGAGGCTCATCATATTTCATTAAAATTTCTAATATATATAAGGCAACTGAGATACAAATAAATATTTATATATCAGCATTCTATTTTATAATACATCTAAAAATATAAATTATTTTATCATATTTTTTCTAAAAAGTATAGACAAAAGTAAAATTTTGTTATAATATATAAAAATCTCACCAAAGTTTCTTAAGACATATAATAGATTAGGGAGGTGATTATTTATAGATTACCTAGTCAAACTATTTTTCATATCTTTTATTATTAATGTTTTGGTTGTATTTTATTCATTTTATGTTTATTTTGATTCAATACTTTTCAAAGATATACGAAATCCACTTCACAATATCAAAAAAAACTAATTTCATATTTTATAGGAGGTATTTCTAATGTTTGTTAATACTATTTTTAGGCGTTTTCTATTTACCGTTGTGTTTTTAAGCATTTCACTCTATATTCTCTTTATAATTCTCTATCCTCTATATACTTCATCTAATGTATTTATTAACTTACCATCAGGTTCTTTCAATATTTACCCAGAACACTCGGATTTTTGGAGAAACCTCAAAATATTATATTTAATATTTTTTATTATATCTAATTTAATTTATTCTAATTTAATTTATCCAATATTTTTTAATAAAAGCAATTCAAAAAAAATTTCAAAATTGCAAAAGTCTCAAATGCAAGATTTACATTTGGCTATTATAAATAATTCTGTTGATACTCCACTAATAATTCCAAAAGAGGGTTTATACCAAAACATTTTAATTACAGGTACTATTGGTACAGGAAAAACCAGTTCCGCTATGTACCCGTTTACAAGACAATTAATAGGATTTCAATCTGATAATCTAAAAAACAAATTAGGTATGCTAATTTTAGATGTAAAAGGAAATTATTATAATCAGGTCAAAAAATATGCTGATTTTTATAATAGGAGAAAAGATTTAATTGTAATAGGTTTAGATAGTTATATTCGTTATAATCCATTAGATAAGCCTAATCTAAAGCCCTCTGTTTTGGCTAACAAATTAAAAACTATTTTAACTTTATTTTCACCCAACAATTCTGAATCTTATTGGTTGGATAAGGCTGAACAGGTTTTAACTGAATGTATAAAACTATGCAGACTTTATAATAATGGATATGTTACTTTTGTTGAATTACACAAATTAATTACTATTCCAGATTATTACAAAGATAAAATAAAATTACTGAGGGAAAAATTTTTGTCAGGCATATTTTCTATTGAAGATATTCATAATTTATATTCTTCTATTGAATTTTTTGAAAAGGAGTTTATCTCTTTAGATTCTAGAACTTCTTCTATTTTAAAATCTGAGATAACTAGAATAACGGGCTGTTTTGTTTCTGATTATAGTGTTCAAAAAATATTTTGTCCAAATAAATCCGAATTAAATTTCCATGGCTTTTCTGATGTTGTAAATAAAGGCAAAATTGTTGTTCTCAATATGAATATCTCTGAATATAGAAATCTCTCTAAAATAATAGCTGCATATTTAAAATTAGATTTTCAATCAGAGGTGATGAGCCGTCTTGCTCATTCTAATTCCCCTCTAAGAAGTGTTGCTTTTATAAGTGATGAATATCATGAATATGTTACAGATACTGATTCCAATTTTTTTGCCCAATCTAGAGAAGCAAAATGTATTAATATCGTTGCAACGCAAAGCTATACATCTCTTTTAAGTTCAATTAACAATCAATACACTGTGAAAGTTATTGTTCAAAATTTAATTAATAAGTTTTGGTTTAGGACTGATGATATTTTTACTGTGGAAGATGCTCAAAAACAAATAGGAAAAGAAGAAAAGGACAAAGTATCTATTGGATTTTCCGAAAATTCTAATGATTCAAATTCTAACAGTATTATTAATTCCATTTGTTCTCACAAAATTAGTTCTTCTGAAAGTATTAGTCGATATACTCAATCTGATTATATTTTTGATACTAACTTTTTTACAAGAGAATTAGAAACCTTTTCTTGTATAGCATTTATTTCAAATGGCTCTAAAATTTTGCCACCACAAAAGTTAAATTTAATTCCTTATTTTATCTTAGATAAAGATATGGAAACATGTGATTAATATTTATATCCCAAAATCTTTTTGGTGTTCGGATGCCCAGTAAAATTTACTTCACAAATTTTTCATGTTTCGTTTGCAAAAATATAAAAATAGAAAATTTCTATATTCTTTCTCACTGCCCCAAGGGCGTCCCCCACAATAGTTATCATAAATTTATATATATTAGGAGGTTCTTATGAAATCAAAAATCAAATTAAAATCAAAAGTTTTGTATTACTGTTTATTTATTTTAAGCATATTTTTATGTGTTTTATTTTCTTTTTCTGGCACTTGCCTTGCTGGATATCCAAAACTAGTTAATAACATTATTTCTGCTTTTGAAAAAATCGAGAAATATATTGTAGCAATTGCTACTCCTGCTGCTGCAGTCTCAATTGGTTGTGGGTTCTTAATGCAGAAATTTAGCTTGGGAGATGAGGAAAGAATAAGGGGTGGTAAAAAATTAATACGTACAGCTTTTATATCTTATGCTTTTATTATTTCTTTGGATTTAATTATATCATTAATTGAAAGCCTTATTTCTTAATTCTAGGAGGTAATTAATGAATAGTAATTCTATTATCGAAACTATTAATTCTATGTTTGGAAATCTTTTTTCCTCCATTGATGCAACTATTTATTCTGCATTAGACAATATTACATTTATAAATACTGATATATTAAACTCTTATTATTTTGAGAAAATATTTGGAACTACTACCTCTAATGGATTTTTATTAATAGCAAACGCCTTACTTATAGGTTTTGTTTTGTATTATGGTATTACTTATCTTCTTTCCTCTCTTGGCATTATTCAAGATAATATTCGAAAACCCTCACAATTTTTCTTTAAAGTTTTGCTAGGAGGTTTATTGATGAATTCTAGCCTTTTTATTTGTGAAGAATTAATTTACCTAAATTCTTTGATTTCTGATGCTATAAGATTTCTTGGACATGAACTTTTAGGTGGTAATATTTGTTTCTCAGAATTAATTAATCAAGCAAATGCTATTATATTTTTAGAAAATAATTCCAGCAGTATCTTTTCTATTGATGGCATACTAAAAATGATTTTCTCTTTTAGCTTTTTTAATATTATATTTTCATATTCAGTTAGATATATTATGATTAAAGTTTTTATATTAATTTCACCCTTTGCTTTTCTATCTCTATCCACTCCTAGTACATCTGTATTTTTTAAGTGTTGGATAAAAAGTTTCCTGGCATTACTTTTTATTGAACTTCTAGCTTCTACCATACTAATAGTGATGTTCTCTATAACTTATAGTTCTAAGGATATTACCTCAAAACTATTACTAATTGGTGCACTTTTTGCTTTAATTAGATCTAATTCTTATATAAGAGAACTTATTGGTGGTATTAATACTGAAATATCTGATAGTATGTATATGTTAAGAACTTTTATGAAATAAAATTATTAAGATTTTGATCTATACCAAAATCTTCTACAATAAGGAGGTGATATTTTGAAATTTATAATTCCACAAAATTATAATTTATCAAGTAAATTGTTTGGTATTTTAGATTATTCCTCTGTTATAATTATTGGTTTATGGTGTTTATTTATTTTTTGTGTTACTAATTTTATATTTCATACACTATATTTAAAAATATTTGTTTTAATAGTGTTATGCTTTCCTGTTGTAATTTTTTGCTTTGTTGGTTTTAACCATGAAAATATTATATATGTCATATCATATATTTCAAATTTTGCATTTTCTCAGAAAATTTATCTATATCAGAAAAATCCCATTGTAAATTCTGACAAAAGATGATATAATTTGATAATTAGAATTATTATGGGGAGTGAAACATTAATATGAAAATAGAGCATAATGATGAATCTATACTTTTTTCTACTACTGATATACCTGATATCTTTTTTACAGAGTATTTACCTCAGGCGACTGGGGACTATATAAAAGTTTTTCTATATTTGACTTTTATTTCAAAATATGGAAAAGAGGTAAAGTTTAATGATATGTCTAAGAAATTAGCACTTCATATTAATGTTATTCAAGATGCCTTAAAATACTGGGAAGATGTTGGTGTTCTTACAAAAAAGACTACTGGATACATTCTAAATAACTTAAAGGAAATCGAACTTCATAATTTATATAAACCAAAAGTTGCACTGTCTGCTGCTGATATAGAGAAAAATACAAAAAATCAATATCGTGCAAAAGCTGTTGAAACAATTAATACTTCTTTCTTCCAAGGAATTATGACACCTTCTTGGTATTCTGATATAGATTTATGGTTTAAAAAATATTTATTTGATGAAGAGGTTATGATTGCTTTATTTAATTATTGTTATAAGAAATCCGCTCTTCATAGAAATTACTTGCAAACAGTGGCAGATGCTTGGGCAAAAAATGGTATAAAGACGTATTCTGATTTAGAAATATATTCTGAAAAACAGACCAAATTACAAAAGATTAAAAACACGATTTCAAAGAAATTAGGACTTGCTAGACCTTTAACAGAATATGAGTCTGCTTATATTGAAAAATGGACTATTGAATATAGTTATCCTTTGGACGTGATTGAAATAGCTTTAAAGAAAACCACCTCTAAGAGTAATCCTTCTTTTGATTACTTGAATGTTATTATAAGTGGTTGGCATGATAGAAACCTAAAAACTGCTGAGGAGGTTCAAAACTTCATGCTTGAGTATAAAGCTCAACAAAAAAATATTAAGGAATTAGAGAAAAAGTCTAAATATAATAATTATGAGCAGAGAAATTATAGTAATTTTGATAATTTATATGCAAATAGTCAAATGTCTGTTGATAATAATAAAAGTACTGTTAATACTTAGGAGGTATTGTTTTGTCTGATTTAGTTCTAAAGCAATTATTAAAGGAATATGAAAAAAAGCGATTTATTGCTGATACAAATTTTCAATATAAGAAATCCTCTATTTATAAGGATTTCCCTGATTTGGAAACTATTAATTCTAATCTAAACAATTACGCAATAATGCTTTCTAAATTAATATTAGAGAATAATATTCACGAATATAATAAAGTAAAAAAGGAATTTGAAAAGCTAAAAAAGGATAAGGAACTTACAATAAAGAAATTAAATTTACCTGATGATTTTTTTACACCTGACTATGAATGCAAACTATGTAATGATACTGGTTATGTAACAGATGACAATAATAAAACTGTACTTTGTAGCTGTATTAAGCAAAAATTATTTAATATTAAATATAATTCTTCTAATATTGGGGATTTGAATAAGGAGAATTTCTCTACTTTTGATGTTTCTCTATATTCTACAGAGATAAATCCAGATAAGTTTAAGGCTAGCATCTCACCTAGAACAAATATTGAAAATATTAAAAAAATTGCAGAGGATTTTATATCTAATTTTGATAATCCAGAGGAAAAAAACCTTTTATTTATTGGTAACACTGGGCTTGGAAAAACTTTCCTTTCTAACTGCATTGCTAATGAATTGTTGAAAGCTGATAAGACTATTTTATATCAATCTGCTTCTTCTATGTTAGATTCTATTATTGATTATAAATTTGGAAAAGAAAATTCTTCTGATAATATATATAATAATACTCTATCTGTTGATTTACTTATAATTGATGATTTAGGAACTGAAAATATTAATGCTTTAAAGTTTGCTGAATTATTTAATATTATTAATACTAGATTGTTAAATCAAAATAATCATATAACTAAAACTATTATTTCTACAAACTTAAATATAGATAATTTGTTTAAGAATTATGATGAACGTATTGTTTCTAGATTAGTAGGTTTCTACAATATCTGTAGATTTTTTGGTGATGATATAAGGTTTATAAAAAAATAACTTTAAAAAAGGCACCACACAAACTGAAAAGTTTGTGTGGTGCCTCTAAGCGAAATAATTTCCACTTTCGATTAGTTCAGATAACCGTATCGCCTTCATAAAGCCGAAACATCTGATCATCCTTAGTTATGACGACATCATGCCCATCCATCTTAAGAAGCAATTCTTTAATTAACCCCGTTTCATAGGGGTCATCTGTCGCCTCCAATTTTTCGGTCATCTGCTGCCACTCTACCTTCTTGCCCCTATAGTATCTACCTGATACATTCTCTCTGTTATCAGGTTTACCATCGAAGAAACGATAGCCAATGGCGCCTTCCGGCAGTTCTGTTACCTCCCGCTCTACGATTTCTTTCGGCGAAGAAACATTGATCATAGGAAATCCCGGATACAGATACTCTACAAAATGTCTTGTTGCCATCGCTGTTGCTGTTGTTGTTGTTGTTGTCATACTAAAATCCTCCTAATCTTTTTGGTACCTTTACAGTACAATTTTTACAACGTTACACTTGTGTTAACATAACTATATTGTATCATTTTTTATGTGATTTGTCAATTTTCTGTCTTTGCTCTCCATGGAAATTTTATTATATTACAGAAATATTACAAAATAGAAAGTAGTATTTAAAAATTGTAGAGAAAATGTAGGGGCGATTAGTAATCGCCCGTTCTTCGAAGCATTTTCTTAAAAATATCTATCTTCTTTCCCATTTCTTATATTGTTTTGTATATAGTTTTTAATTTTTATATATTCTTTTTCATTTCTTATAATATGTTCATAAAATGATTTTTGCCAAATAGCATATCCTACTTTCTTACTTACATATGCTTTATATTGTTTAATCATTCTTGATATTGTTACTTTTGTTTTATTATTTACGGCAAGAATCATATGTATATGATTGGGCATAATTACATATTCGTCTATCTCAACATTTATGTATCTTTTTTCTATCTGTTTAATGGACTCTTTTACTATAGTTCCTTCTTGTGTTAACTCTATATAATTTATATCTTTAATTCTTCCTAGCAGTTCTAATCGATCTTTTATACATATTGTTATAAAGTACATTCCCTCTTTAGAATAATCATATTCTATTATTCTTAGTCTTTTTCTTGTGGGCAATTTATTTTCCATTATATTCCTTTCTGCCCCTTATGTATTATAATATAATTTAAGATTATTTTCAAATTTTTAATTCTTATCTATATCCTTTCTTCCACGGGCGATTATTAATCGCCCCTACATTCTCTCTACTATTTCTAAATACTGCTTTTGGTTTTTGTAATATTTCTGTAATATGATTAAATTTCCCTGTTTGATCTCTGCCTCGTTCCATTCGGCACGTCCTTTTCAAATCCTCTTTTTCAAAAACAAAAAACGTACTAAGGTACGTTTTTTATTTTTGGCGGAGATTGAGGGCTTTGAACCCTCGCGGCCACTTACGCAACCCTAACAGTTTAGCAAACTGTCCCCTTCAACCACTTGGGTAAATCTCCATATATTTTTAATTATAAAAAGCGAATTTCAAGAATTTCTAATCGGTGGAAACCGCTAAGAAATTCTAGTAATTCCCATAATTATCTAGTACAGAAATTTCTCCTTCTAGGAGAAATTTCTTACTATATAAATAAATGGCGCAGAGGGTGGGATTCGAACCCACGGTAGGCTATAAACCTACGCCAATTTTCAAGACTGGTGCCATAAACCAACTCGACCACCTCTGCATATGTTACTGTGTTTTGCCAGCAACAGTATATATATTAGCACATTTCTAGTATGCTTGTCAATAGAAATTTTTGGAAATTTCACCTTTTTATAATTTATTATTAGTTATTAATTCTCACAAAATACACAAGGGGACGAAAAACTCGTTCCCCTGTGGTTATTCCTTATTCTTTACAACCATGATCCCTTAATTATGAGGATCTACTACATAGAGTGGCCATATCCACCCTAAATCTTCTCCTTCTATGCTACAAATATGTAGCATTCTTAACTCCTCAACTCTTATTTCCTCGGAGTCATTAAAGCAACTTGATATGATGTTTCCGTCTTCATCCAAGTACGATACTTTTGTTACGATAACAGCATCTCCGCCTTCAACAGTGCCGTGCCGTCCAGAGCCAAAATTTTCACTGCTCTCCCAGTAGTTCCATTTACCTTCTCTTACATAACACACCTTTCCAATATCAATCGGTGTATGGTCAATGTAATAGAGGTTCTCTGTAGTAAAGTCTACTGATACCCAGTCGTTTCCTGTAATATCAATATAGACTTCTATCTGCTGCTCATGACAGCTATTATACTCTTCTACTGCCTCTCTGAGTTCAGAGATGAATTCTTCACAGCTTTCTACCTGTAATCCGCATCCCGTATGAATATAGTACTCATTTGGATATGCTTCTCCAGCTGCTTTCTTCGCATACTCAAGTTCATTGAGGATGCTTTGAACCTTTTCCTGATAATTTGTTTCTGCCTCCTTCGCCTGAACTGTCAGGTTAAATATTATTATCAGTGCCATCATTGTAAAAACTGTTGCTACTTTTTTCATGCTTTGTCCTCCCAAAGGTGAAATCGTGGTTTTTAGTTTCTATTTTTACTAGCTTACACTAGATTGTAAAGAATTATTTATATAAAAGGCTCTCTACCTTATATAACTTATATTATAGCACTTTTTAGTTAAAAAAGCAAATCAATATAATGATTTGCTTTTTTATGATTTTTTATATTTTGCTTTCTAAGCACTTTTTATTGTTTTACTATGTTATACCTTTATCAAGTCTAGAATTCTCTCTAAATCGTCATTTGATTGATATTCTATTACTATTTTTCCTTTTTTTACCCCTGCGTCTAATCTTACTTTTGTTCCAAAGAAGTTTTTGAATGAGTCTTCTACATCTCTGTATATTGCTTCATATCTTTGATCTTTTTTCTTCATTTTTTTAGTTAATTGTGTTTTTTGTTCTATTTCTCTTACGCTTGCTCCTGTTTCTAATAATCTTAATGCCATATCGTATTGTTTATCTCCATCAGGAATTGCAAGTAATGCTCTACAATGTCCTTCTGTAAGTTTTCCCGCTCTTACCATGTCTAATACTCTTGAGTCAAGATTTAATATTCTTATTGTATTTGTTATTGCACTTCTACTTTTTCCTATTATTTTTGCTACATCTGCTTGTGTTAGTTCATATTCCTCCATCAATGCTTTTATTCCCATTGCTTTATCTATCGGATTTAAGTCCTCTCTTTGTATGTTTTCAATTAATGCTATTTCTTTGTTCTTTCTTTCATCTTTTTCTCTAATAATTGCTGATATCTCTTTTAATCCTGCCTTTTTACACGCTCTCCATCTTCTTTCTCCAGCAACTATTGCATAATACCCTTCTTCTTTTGTTACTATTATTGGTTGAATTAATCCATATTGCTTTATTGATTCTGCTAATTCTTCTAGTGTTTCTTCATTGAAACTTTTTCTTGGTTGGTCTCTATTTGGTTCAACTTCGCTAATCTTTAGACTTAATACTTTTCCTTCTGGTTGATCTTGTTCTATTTTTTCATTACTTTTTTGTTCTTTTTTTTCATCTTTTATTTCTTCTTTTTCCTCTGCATTTGCTGAAAATAATGCGTTTAATCCTTTACCTAATCCTGTTTTTCTTGGCGTTGCCATTAAAATCCCTCCTTTTTTATCTCATATGTCTTGCTAATTTTTCTTCCTCATTCTTTTTCAATATTTCTTTTACCAATTTATCATAACATTTTGCCCCTTTAGATTTAGGGTCATATAGTGATATTGGCATTCCAAAGCTAGGTGCTTCACTAAGTCTTACATTTCTTGGTATAACGGTTTTGTAAACTTTGTCTTCAAAATAATTTTTGACTTCTTTAACTACTTGGTTTGATAAGTTTGTCCTAGCATCATACATTGTTAGAAGTGCTCCTTCTAATTCTAATTCCTTGTTTAAATGTTTTTTTACTAAATTTACTGTGTTCATAAGCTGTTCTAATCCTTCTAGTGCATAATACTCACATTGTACTGGAATTAATACACTATCTGATGCTGTAAATGCATTTAGTGTTATTAGACCTAAAGATGGTGGACAATCTATAATTATATAATCATAGTTTTCTTTTTCTTCCTCTATTCTTTCTTTCAGTCTGTATTCTCTTGACATCATTGATACTAACTCTACTTCTGCTCCTGCTAAATTTATATTAGATGGACATATTTTTAGATTTTTAACTTGCGTTTCTAATACTACTTCTTCTATTTTTGTCTCTTCTATTATAACATCGTATATTGATTTTTCGGTCTTTTTTTCTATACCAATTCCACTTGTTGCATTACCTTGCGGGTCTGCATCTATTAATAATACTCTCTTTCCTTTTTTTGCCAATATGGTACTGATGTTTATTGAGGTTGTTGTTTTGCCTACTCCCCCTTTTTGATTTGCTATTGATATTACTCTTCCCACTATATACCTCCTCTTAAATTTAGTGTTGGTTTTCTTTTTTAAAGGCATAGTACATTATGTCTTTATTTATGTAAACTTTGTTTTTGTTCTTTTTCCTATATAATAATATATAAAAAATTATAATATGTCAATATTTTTATACTTTTTTTACAATTTCTTACTATTTTTTTCTTCTCTTTTTCTTTGCTCTAGATATATTAATAGTACTGATATATCTGCAGGAGATACTCCTGATATTCTTGAAGCTTGTCCTACTGAGGTTGGTTTAGATTTGTTTAGTTTTTGTCTTGCTTCTAAACTTAGTCCCTTTAATTCTTCATAATTAATATTTTCACTTAACGATTTTTCCTCTAGTTTCTTGAATTTCTCTACCTGTTCTTCTTGCATTTTTATATACCCTTCATATTTTATTTGAATTTCTACCTCTTGTTGCTCTTGTTTTGTAAGAATTGGTCTATCTGTATCTAATGGTTTTAATTTTTGATAGCTTAATTCTGTTCGTTTTAGTAATTCTGATAATTTTAATCCATTAACTATTGGTGTTGCCCCATATTTTTTTAACAATTCATTTGTTTCCTGTGATGCTTTTATACTTTTGTTTTTTATTCTATTTATTTCTTTTCTAATATTTTCTTTCTTTATTAAAAAGTTATTATATCTTTTTTCAGAAATTAGTCCGACTTCATGTCCTATTTCTGTTAGTCTTAAGTCTGCATTGTCTTGCCTCAATAATAACCTATATTCTGCTCTTGAAGTCATCATTCTATAAGGTTCATTTGTTCCCTTTGTTACTATGTCATCTATTAATACTCCTATATATGCATCTGATCTTTTTAATATTATTGGTTCTTTTCCCTTTATTTTTAATCCAGCATTTATTCCTGCTATAATTCCTTGTGCAGCTGCTTCCTCATATCCTGATGTCCCATTTATTTGTCCTGCAAAAAACATTCCTGATATTTCTTTGAGCTCTAATGATAATTTTAATTGTGATGGTTCTATACAATCATATTCAATGGCATAGGCAGGTCTCGTAAATTCTGCATTTTCTAAGCCAGGTAATGTTCTATACATTGCTATTTGTACATCTTCTGGTAGTGAAGAACTCATTCCTTGTATATACATTTCTTCTGTATCTTTTCCTATTGGTTCTACAAATGCTTGATGTCTTGGTTTATCAGCAAATCTTACTACTTTATCTTCTATTGATGGACAATATCTTGGTCCTGTTCCTTCTATCTCTCCTCCATATAGTGGAGATCTATGTAAATTTGCCCTTATTATTTCATGTGTTTTCTCGTTTGTATATGTAAGATAACATGGCTCTTGTTCTTGTTCTGTTGCTTCGTTTTCAAATGAAAACATTTCTATATCTTTATCTCCTTCTTGTATTTCCATTTTTGAAAAGTCAATAGTTCTTCTATTTATTCTTGCAGGAGTTCCTGTTTTAAATCTTACTATATCTATTCCCAAATCCTTTAAGCATTTTGATAATTGATTTGCTGGAAAAACTCCATCTGGTCCACTTTCATAAGAAACGTCTCCTATAAATATTTTTCCTTTTAGATATGTTCCTGTTGCTAATATTACAGCTCTAACATTATAAATTGCTCCTAATTGAGTTTCGACATTTACTACTTTACCATTGTCTACTCCAATACTTACTATCTCTGCTTGTTTTATTGATAGATTTTCTTGTTTTTCTAATGTATGTTTCATTTCTATATGATATTTTTTTCTGTCTGCTTGTGCTCTTAAAGAATATACAGCTGGTCCTTTTGAGGTATTAAGCATTTTTAATTGTATAAAAGTTTTATCTATGTTTTTGCCCATTTCTCCACCTAGTGCATCTATTTCTCTAACCAAATGACCTTTTGAACTTCCTCCTATATGAGGATTGCATGGCATGTTGGCAATGGCTTCTAAACTTATTGAGAACATTAATGTTTTTAGTCCCATTCTTGCTGTGGCTAAAGCAGCTTCACATCCAGCATGTCCTGCACCTATTACAGCAACATCATAATTTCCAGCATTATATTTCATTATTTTCTCCTTCTTTCTTTCATATATTTTTATATCTAATATATTTTTTAAATGTGTTTCTGAGATCTTAGAATAGCAATTATTATATCAACAATTCAAGTGTGAAACTCGATTTTTTGTTTTTACAACCTTTTAGCCAATGTTTTTCTATTTTCCCAAGCAAAATTTTTTAAATATTTCATCTATTATATCCTCTGAAACTGTATTGCCTGTTATTTTTCCCAGTTCTTCCAATGTTTGTTTTATTGATATTTGTATTATGTCTATCGGCATATTGTTGTCAATAGAGTTTATACTGTCGTTTGTGTTTTTTTGTGCATTTTTTATTATTTCCTTATGCCTTTCATTAGTAACTGTTACACTGTCATCTATTATTATTTCTCCTAATCTAAACATTTCTGATATTTCTTTATATAATTGTTCTATTCCATCTTTCTTCAAAGCAGATAATTTTATTTTTGGTTTATTTATTTTTTTTATTTCTTCTGTTTCTACTGATATTTCTGTATTTAAGTCTTGTTTATTAAGTACTATTATTACTTTTTTATCCTTTAAAAGCTTTAATATTTCCTTATCTTCATCTTCTAGTTTTTTTGAAGAATCTATTATATATATTACTAAATCGGCATTCTTAGCTATTTCTTTTGCTTTTTCTATTCCTATTTGTTCAATTTTATCTTCTGTTTTATTTCTTATTCCCGCTGTATCTATTACTTTTATAGGTATTCCTTCTATTACTATAAATTCTTCTATTATATCTCTCGTAGTTCCTTCATATTCCGTCACTATTGCTCTATCTTCATTTAATATAGCATTTAATAATGATGATTTACCAGCATTTGGCCTTCCTATTATTGCCATTTTTATGCCATCTTTTATTAATTTTCCTTTTTCAAAATTTCTTTCTAGTTCTTTTAATTTTATATTGACTCTTTCTAACATTTTTCTTAATTCACCTTTGGTAATTTCTTCTATATCATATTCTGGATAGTCTATGGATGCTTCTATATCTACCATTTTTTGCATAATGTCTTCTCTTATTTCATTAATTTTATTAGATAAATTACCTTCTAATTGGTTTATTGAGGCTTGTTGTTCTTTTTCTGTTTTCGCATTTATCATATCTATTATTGCTTCTGATTGTGCTAAATCTATTCTTCCATTTAAAAATGCTATTTTTGTAAATTCTCCAGGCTCTGCCATTCTTGCTCCATTTTCTAAACAAAGTTCTAATATTTTTTTTACTACAATCGGACCACCATGAGAATTTATCTCACACATATTTTCCGTTGTAAAGGATTTTGGTGATACAAAATATGTAACTAGTACTTCATCTATAATTTTTCCCTCAAAATCGAAAATTTTGCCATATTTCATTGTGTACCCTTTTATTTTATCTTTTTCTTTGTTTTTAGGCTCAAATATTTTTTCTATAATCTTAAAACTGTCTTTTCCACTTATTCTTATTATCCCTATTCCACCATATCCAGGTGGAGTAGAAATTGCTACTATTGCTTCCACTTTTTTTCCTCCTTATAAAAAAAATCAAAGAGAGTCTTCTTATATTAATTCATCTTATGAATTAAAAAATCCTCACTTTGACTTTAGATTTTTTATTTAATTTATAATTATTTTAATGAAACAACTATTCTTCTGTGTTCCCCTTCGCCAATACTTTCTGTCTTTACTTTTTCATTATCTTGCAATTTTGTATGAATTATTTTTCTTTCATATGCTGTCATTGGTTCTAATGTTACTGATTTTCTATTTTTTATAACACCATTTGCCACTCTTTGTGCAAGATCTTCTAATACTTTTTTTCTTTTTTCTCTATATCCTAATATATCTACATTTACATGTATTTTTTCTGTTATTTTTTTTCCCGCTATAGCTATAAGTATAGTTTGCAATGCATTTAGAGTTTCTCCTCTATATCCTATTAAAAATTTTGC
Source organism: Clostridia bacterium (assembly GCA_022795675.1). Taxonomy (GTDB): domain Bacteria; phylum Bacillota; class Clostridia; order TANB77; family CAG-508; genus CAKPSH01. Next base: position 5,321 of record JAAWHY010000008.1, on the reverse strand, counting down.
TTCTTCTCCTTTTATTTCTATATATATGGTATTTCCGTCTTGTTGTTTTATTTGATAATCAATTTCCTTACCCATATTTTTTATAAATTCTTTTAAGAATTTTTCTATTTGTTCTTGAGCTTTCTCTATATTTTCCTTGCTTATTTCTTTATTTTTTAAAACTGTTTGTACTTCTCCTGTTTTCTTTTCTTTTAATGTCATCTCTACTTTTACAACTCTTGGAGCTAAAATACTAAAAAAGCTTTTTTTGTCTTCATCTTCTAATATTCTTATGTCTACATCCTTTTTTGAGGCTTTTAATTCTTTTAAACCTTTTTCTATTGCTTCTGTACTGGTTTTTCCTTCAAAAATTTTTGTTGTTCCCATTTTAATATCATTCCTTTCTGAAAAAAGAATTTTTAATTATTTTCTTCATCTTTAATAACATTATTTAAAACTAATCTTTCAATTATCATTAATACATTGTTTACTAACCAATATAGTGCTAATCCTAATGGTGCTACTAATGCTATTGATATAGACATTATAGGCATTATATACATCATATTTTTGTTCGCTTGTTCCATTGGATTTTGTATTGCATCTTCCTTCTTTTCTTCTTTTCCATCTGTTATTAATACATTTTTGCCTTTTTTCTTATTTATTGATGAATTCAATCTCATTGAGAAGAATGTGGTTATAACATATAAAGCTGGTATTATAAATACTTTTATATCTGATGTATCTTTTATTGGAACTCCACTTAAGTCTAATCCTAAAAAATTCATGTTTATATAAACTTTTTCATCTACATTTCCTTTTTGTTTAATTATACTTATTTCAGGATATGCGTTATTTGTAGAGTTTTCTTCCTCTATTTCTATTTTATATTGTTCAATTAGATTATTATCTACTTTTTTCATATATGTTAAAGGACTTCTTACTAAGTAGAATACTGAGAATAAAAGTATTATTTGTACTATTGCTCCTAAGCATCCACTAAAAGGACTCATTTTTTCTCTTTTATATAATTCGATTGTCTCTTGATTTAATTTTTCTGGGTTGTTTTTATACTTATCTTGTATCTCTTTTAATTTTTGCTGTACTTTTGCTGTCTTTTTCATTGTTTTTTGCTGTTTTATTGTAACTGGTAATAACACTATTTTAACTACTATTGAAAATAATATTATTGCTAGTCCAAAATTTCCTAAGTTAATATATAAAAAATTTAGAAAATATCCAAATATATTTGCGAAAAAACTTATCATTTATAATATCATTCCTTTCTTATGTATATAATATCAATTTTAGGAAGTTTTTATTTTAAAGGATCATATCCTCCTTTTGAAAACGGATTACATCTAATTATTCGTTTTGCTCCATAATATACTCCTTTTAGGCTTCCATATTTTTGTATTGCTTGCATAGTATATTCTGAACACGTTGGATAATATTTACAATGAAATCCCATTATACTAAATATCCTTGAAATTGTTTTTTTATATATTTTTATTAATATTATTAGTATTTTTTTCATTTATAAGAATTCCTGTCCTTTTAAAAATATTTTCAAAATCTTTTTTTATCTCATAATAATTAGCTTCATTGGGTTTTCTGTTCTTATTCCATACAAAAACAAAATCATATCCTTTTAATATATTATCTTTTATATATAGTCTATAATTCTCTCTTATTAATCTTTTTACTTTATTTCTTTCTACTGCTCCTGCAATTTTTGAACTAATGGCTATTCCTATTCGATTTATTTTTCTATTATTTTTTATAATAAAAAATTGAATATATTTGCCATAATAGTATTGTCCTTTATTTAAAACCCTTTTAAATTCATAATTTTTTTTTAATGTATTAAATTTTCTCATTTTTATCTCATTCTTTCTAAAAGCACATTTTAATTGAAAAAGAATTTTTATTTGGCTAGGCGTTCAAAAAAGAAATACTGGAGGCGTGCTTTTGCCACGCCAAAGGATTTTCTTTTTCAGAATAACAACGCCAAATGGCAATTATTTTTCGATTTTATACATTATAAATAAAGGACCGCTATATATCTTCTGCAGTCCTCTCTATTTTTAAGTTTTAAGCAGTTAATTTTTTTCTTCCCTTTGTTCTTCTTGATTTTAATATATTTCTTCCAGATCTAGTACTCATTCTTTTTAAAAATCCATGTTCTTTACTTCTTTGTCTTTTTTTTGGTTGATATGTTCTTTTCATTATTGCACCTCCTATTTTTGTTTTATATATTACCTCGAGCTTTATTTAACTCGAATTTGCAATTTTATTTTTTTCTATAAATTTAGCATTAGAATTATATATCAATTTTCTTTTCTTGTCAATGCTTTTTCTTTATTTTTAAAAGTTATCCACATTTTTTATTATTTTTTCCACATTCTTATTGACTTTTATTTATTCTTTTTGATATTATATGTAATATTTCTACAAAAAAATGAAAGGGACGAAAAATATGGCTCAAGATTTAAATGAACTTTTAAATAATGTAAAATTATTAATGAATGACGCAATTAGTGGAATATCTTATCAGACTTGGATAGAGCCTTTAGAAATATCTAGTATGAATGATGATACTATTGTTTTAGTTGCACCTTCAGCATTTCATATTGATCAAGTTAGAAGATATATTGATCCTGTTGATAATGCTTTTAAGTTTCTTACTCATAAAGGTCATAAGATTACTTTTATTACTCAAGATGATTTGGAAAAAGGTAATTCTTCTAATTTAAATAATGTAGGTGAAATCATAACTCCTATAAATTCTAACCTTAATCCAAAATATACTTTTGAATCATTTGTTATAGGTGATAATAATAGATTTGCTCATGCTGCTGCTTTTGCTGTTTCAGAAGCACCTGGTACTTCTTATAATCCATTATTTATTCATGGAGGAGTGGGAATAGGTAAAACTCATCTTATGCATGCAATAGGTCATGAAATATTATCAAGAAATTCTGATAAAAGAGTTGTATATGTTACATCTGAAAAATTTACAAATGAATTTATTAATAGTATAAAAGATAATAAAAACGAACAGTTTAGACAAAAATATAGAAATATAGATGTTTTATTAATTGATGATATTCAATTTATTGCTGGTAAAGAGGGAATACAAGAAGAGTTTTTCCATACTTTTAATACTATTTATGAAAATAAAGGTCAAATTGTTATTACTAGTGATAAACCTCCTAAAGATATTAACCCTTTAAGTGAACGTCTTAAATCAAGGTTTGATTGGGGACTATTAGTTGACATTTCTTCTGCTAATTATGAAACTAGATTAGCAATTTTAAGAAAAAAAGTTCAATTAGAAAATATTGTTATTGATGATATTATTCTTTCTAATATTGCAACAAAAGTAGACTCAAATATTAGAGAATTAGAGGGTACTTTAAATAAAATAGTTGCTCAGGCATCTTTAACACATAGTCCAATAACTTTTGAATTAGCTGAAAAAGCTATTAATGATGTTATTTCTCAAAGGGAAAAAATAGTTTCTTCTAATTATATTAAAGAAACTGTTTCTAAATATTTTAATATTTCAGTTAAAGATTTAGATAGTGCTAAACGTTCTAGTGATTTAGCTTATCCTAGACAAATAGCAATGTATTTGTGTCGAGAAATTGCTGATATTCCTTATAAAAAAATAGGGGATGATTTTGGTAAAAGAGACCATTCAACTGTTATGCATGCTTGTGATAAAATATCAAACGATATAAAACAAAAAGATGAAACTAGATTGATTGTGGAAAGTGTGAAAAATATTATTTTAAATCCTAATCAAACTTAAATTTATATTTTATAATACTTACCTTGTATTTCTATAAATATATGTTTTCTAAATTTTTGTTTTATTACGTTTCTATTATATTTAGATTTTGTAATATATTAAAGAGTTATACACATTTGATTGTGTATAACTTGTTGATAACATGTTTATAATTATTTATTCACATCCTAAAATGGAAACTGTGGAAAATATAAATAGTTATCCACTAGGTTATCAACATTAAAAGTATTTAGGGATGTAATAGTTTTAGGTACTTTTCCACATTTTCCACAGACCTACTACTACTACTACTAAAAATATTAATTTTATATAAAGGAGTCGTTAAAAATGAAATTTGTTTGTGAAAAAGAAAAATTGATTAAGGCTATTAATTCCGTAGTAAAGGGAGTTTCTTCAAGAACTACAATGCCTATATTAGAAGGTATTCTTATTCAAACTAATAATCAAGAGATAAAACTAACTACATACGATTTAGAGTTAGGTATAGAATATATAATAGAATGTAATGTTGAAGAACAGGGAAATACAGTTGTTAATGCTACAATGTTTAGTGAAATTATTAGGAGATTACCTGATTCCGATATAAGTATTACTTTAAATGAAAAAGATTTATTAGTTATTGAATGTGAGGGTTCTTTATATAAGTTATCTACTATGAATCCTTTAGAATTTCCAGAGTTACCTACTATAGATATAGAGAATTCTGTAGAACTAGACCAAAATACATTAAAAAATATGATACGAAAAACTATTTTTGCAGTAAGCGTAGAGGAAAATAGACCTATTTTTACAGGGTGCTTATTTGAAATACAAAATAATAAAATAAATGTAGTTGCTGTGGATGGATTTAGATTAGGTTTTAAAAGTAATTTTTTAGAGAGTAGTTCTAATAATTTTAATGCTGTAATTCCAGGTAAAACTCTAAATGAAGTTAATAAAATTATTTCAGATTCATTTGATAAGATAAAAATGAGTATATCTAAAAATCAGGCATTATTTGAAATGGAAAATTGTAAAATTGTAACTAGATTATTAGATGGAGAATTTTTGAAATATGATAATGTTATTCCAAAAACTTGGGAAACAAGAATTAGAGTAAATAAAAAAGATTTACAAGAATGTTTTGAAAGAATTAGTCTAATTTCTATGTCGTCAATAGAAAAAGAAAGAAAGTATCCTGTAAAAGTTTCAATAGAGATAGGAAAAGCAATTATTTCTTGCACAAATCAAGCAGGTGATGCAAAAGAGGAAATATTGGTTTCTACAGAAGGTAAAAATGTAGAAGCTGGTTTTAATCCAAAATATTTCTTAGATGCATTAAAAGTAATTGATGATGAAGAAATATTTATAGATTTTGGTACTAGTATATCGCCTTGTATTATAAGATCAGTTGATGAAGATAGTTCTTATATATATATGATATTACCTATAAAAATACAAGATTAAAAAAGAAGAATAAAGGAAAGAAAAATGTACATAAATAAATTATGGTTAACTAATTTTAGAAATTATAATAAACAAAAAA
>JAAWHY010000122.1 GCA_022795675.1 Clostridia bacterium | reverse complement strand
ATATTTTGAAATAAAAAATTATGATAAAGATATTATTGTGTATATATATAGTAGCATAGAAGAATTACATTTAGAGGTATTTGGTGAAAAAAGAGAAGAATGGGGAGTTTGTTGTGGAGATGGTAACAACGCTTTAAAAATAGTTTCACCAGCAAATCCAGGTAAAATACATGATTATAAGACAATGTTAAAAATATTAAGTAAATGTGTAGCTGACCTTATATTAGAAGATAATTTTCCTAATGTGCCAAAGTGGTTTGATATAACAACATATATAACTGAATTAAGTACAGAAGAATATACTTATAGTAAACCAAGTATAATAAAATTAAAAAATGAAAATTATTTCAATTACAGTGATAGCTATTTTATCGCTAGATACATAGCAGAAACATTTGGAAAAGATATAGTATTAAAGATTTTGAAAAATTCAGATAAATATAATGAAATATTAGAAATGTCAGATGAAGAAATAGATGCAAAAATTGAAAAGTATTATGCAAAAGGCGACTAATAGTCACTTATATTTTTAATTTATATGAAAAATATTATTATTCTTAAAAAATACCCTAACAATGTAGGGGCGATTAGTAATCGCCCACCATTCAAAAGGAAAACTGAAATAAATTTACAATATTGTAGATGTCGTAACATATGTTTCATCTGGAGGATAAACATATTCCTCTTTAGGTTTTTGAATCTCCTCAATACTTTGAATCTCAATCACTGGAATTTCTCCATGATAATCACCTTTTGTAACAGTTCCGAGTTATATTAACCCAACAGCCATTTGAATATGATGAAGCAGTATCACAATGACATAAAAATCCTACAACCAAAGTCTGAAAGTCAGAACTAATAATCATATCTCTTGCTAAAACAAATTGAGTATCATCAAAATCATAAACTCTATATACATAACCAGAAAAACATATTTGTTGACCAACATAATTATCTATATTACTATGTACAGCCTTTAATACATTAGTATAATTGCTAGGGGTTAAATTATACACATTAGAATTACTTGGATTGTCAGAAGAACCATTAAAAAGTTTTAAAATGGAAAGACCAATAATAGACAAGACAATAATTAACAGAACGGTAAGAAATAACTTTAATATAAAATTAGAATTAATTTTGAAATTACATATAAACATAGAAAACTCCTTTTAAACTCCATTTTTACAATATCTATGAAAGATTTAAAAGATATATGACAGCATTTTAGAAAATAGTATGGACTTTTTTTTATAAATGTTATAAAATACAAGAGTAAGTGGAAAGGAATGGTAAATATGATAATAGCTGAAAAAATTATATTTAGCATAATGGCATTCTATCTGTTTATAATAATGTTTTTCAAAATGATAAAAAAGAGTGATACAGTATATATAGTAGTATTATTAATGCAAGCAATAGGAATTGCATTTAACTTTATAGAAATAATATTCAAATGGAATTTTAATATTTTTGTAAAATTATTAATATATTTAATTTCTATAATAATACCATTTGTAATTATCACAGTGGAAATAAAAGGACAAAATGTAGCAGAAATATTAAAACTATTACTTGTTAAAATTGCTTTAAAACTTAATAATACCAAGTTTGCAAAGAAAGTTTTGCTAGAACTAATAAGTAAATATCCCAAAAGTTATAATGCACATAAACTTTTAGCAGAAGTTTATGAAAAAGAAGGAGGGATGAGAAAAGCAATAGATGAATATGTAGTAGCAGTTGATTTAAATAAAAAAGACTATGACTCTTATTATAAAATATCATTCTTATTAAATGAATTGGATAAAAAAGAAGATGCAAAAGTAATGTTACAAAATTTACTATCAAAAAAGCCAGAATATTTAAAAGCAACAATGTTATTAGGAGATATATGCTGTGATTTAGAACAATATAAAGAAGCATTAAATGTATATTCAAATGGACTAAAATATTCACCAAATGATTATGATATATTATATAATATGGGGATTGTATATACAATGTTAAACGACTTTCAAAATGCCAAACTGTGTTATGAAGAAGCAGCAATAATAAATAGTATATTATACAAAGCATATTATAACATTGCTCAAATTAATTTATTCTCAAACGATTTAGATGAGGCAGAACAAAACTTTACAAGATCATTAGAAGACAAAGAATTAGAAGCAGATGCATATTATAATTTAGGGAAAATATATATGTTAAGAGGAGACTATGACAATGCAGTCAAATTTGTAAACCTAGCAATTCAAATAGACAACAACTATATAAAAATAGCTACAAATGAAACAATGTTTATACCAATATTAAGTAAATTTAATATACCAATAATAGATGAAGAAGACATAGTAAAAAAAGAAATAAATTTAACACCAAAAGAACAAAAAGCAAAAGCACATTTAGAAAACACCTATAACGTAGTAGATATGCTAAATATGGCGAAAACAAGAGTGGCAAGAAAAGAACAACAAAAAGATGAGAAGAATAAAGACCTAGGAGGAAGAGGAAAATGAAATTATTTCCACTCGTTAAGCGTGAAAAATTTACGAAGTAAATTTTGCTCGTTTTT
>JAAWHY010000121.1 GCA_022795675.1 Clostridia bacterium | reverse complement strand
GTATAAGAACCCTCAGTCACTTCGTGACAGCTCCCTTAAATAAGGGAGCCAAGGGTAGAACAAGAGTCTTGCCTCCCTTACCTAAGGGAGGTGGCAGCCAAAGGCTGACGGAGGGTTTTATAATGCGAAAATATATTAATCTTCCCTACAAACCCCAATTTATATATTAGGTTAGCTATGAATTGTAACGACCAATCTCGAAATAAAATATTTCCTAATACCATTGTTTTATTTTTTGTTTTATGTTATTATATATTTATATTTTTTTAAGGAGGAAAATTTATGATTTTTATAATTTTAGCAATCATAGTTGTTATAGCACTTTGGGTTATTGCTACTTATAATAATTTAGTTAGTACTAAGGTAAAAGTAGATAATTCCTTTAGTCAAATTGATGTGCAATTACAAAGAAGATTTGATTTAATACCAAATTTAGTTGAATGCGTTAAAGGTTATATGGAACATGAATCTGATGTTCTTACAAAAGTTACTGAGTTAAGAACTTCTTGGGCATCTGCTGGTTCAGTTTCTGAAAAGGTTGAAATTGATAATCAATTATCTGGCGCACTTAAAACTATTATGGCAGTTTCTGAAAACTACCCTGATTTAAAGGCTAATCAAAACTTTAATGGATTACAACAAGATCTAAAGGATACTGAGAATAAAATTTCTTATGCTAGACAATTTTATAATGATGCTGTCACAAGATATAATAGAAATTTGATGGTGTTCCCTTCAAATATAATTGCTTCTATGTTTCATTTTACACCAGCCACTTTATTTGAAGTTGATTCTGCTGAAGCAAAACAAAATGTTAAAGTTGATTTTGGAAAATAAATTGCAAATTAGAGACGTAAAAAAATGTGCGGAAATTAAAATTACTTGTTTTAATTAAGTAATAAATTTCCGCACATTTTTTTACGTCCCCAATGTGCGATTTTTTAAATATTATAGGCTTTTTCTGCATTTCTATATGTTATTTGTGCTATTTCTTCTATTGTTTTTCCTTTTATATCGGCTATCTTTTGTGCTGTATATTTTATATTTCTTGAGTCATTTCTTTTTCCTCTATTTGGCTCTGGACTTAAGTATGGACAATCTGTCTCAATTAGTAATTTATCGTCTGGTACTATGTTTATTAATTCTGTATTCTTAGTGTTCTTAAAGGTTATTGGTCCTGCAAATGATATATATAATCCTTCATTTATTCCTGTTTGTATTAAGTCTTTATTTAATACACAACAATGTAGTATTCCTGAAAACTTGGGCTTATCTTTACTTTTTAAAACTTCTATTGTGTCCATTATTGCATCTCTTGAGTGAATTACAATTGGCAGTCTCAATTCGTTTGCTAAATGGATTTGTTCAATAAATGCAAATTTTTGTAATTCTATATTTCCTTTTTCCCAATGATAGTCTAATCCAATTTCTCCTATTGCTACTACTTTTTTATTAGAAGCCATTTTCTTTATTTCTTGTATTTGTACTAAAATTTCTTCTTTACTTTTACCAATATCACTTGGGTGGATTCCAATTGCTGAATAAATAAATTCATTTTCAGTTGCCATTTTTATTGCTTTTTCTGACTTTTCTATATTATATCCTATAACTACTGTCTTAGTTATACCTTCTCTATATATATCATTTATAATTTTTTCTCTATCTTCTTCATATGCTTCATCATTATAATGTGAGTGCGTATCAAAAAATTCCATTTATGAGTTCCCCTTTGCTTAATCCATCTCTGCTACTACTGTCGCTGTTGCATACGTCTTACAATGCGAAATACTTATGTCTATTCCATTTAAACCTTCAATATTAATGTCTATAAATTTTATATTTGGTCTTCCGTTTGAGTCATTCAATATTTCAACGTTTTTCCAACCTATACTAAATTTATCATCTAATGCTTTTGATATTGCTTTAAATATTGCTTCTTTTGCTGCAAATCTTGCTGCATAGTGTTGATATTTTACATTGTTTTTACTTTCACAGTATCTTATTTCATTTGGAGTAAATATTCTATCTATAAATGGTTGTCCTGTTTTTTCTATTGATTCTCTTATTCTCTCAATTTCTATTATATCTGTCCCACAATATGTTTTCATTTTTACCTCTTTCTTACATAATGTGCCCCTACAATGGCTATTCGTCTATATCCATAAAGTTTGAAAAAGAATGGTCTTTTGACTAGGCAAATAAGATTGAAATCAATGAGGCGTACTAGTGTACGTTGATTTGATTTCAATCGAAGTTTAACAACGTCAAAAGCCATTATCTTTCAAACTTAAATATCAGTATAGTATTCAGCACCAATCCCCTTATGCCACTTACCTATAAAGTCTATAATCTCATTTTTATCCAAATTGTAAGTTGGTTTAATTACAACCTCTCCCTTAGCATTTATAACTCCCCATAATCCATCTTTTTTAACACCAGCAAATCCATATTTATTAATGTCTGTAACATCTTCATAATCATGTTTTACAATAACCTTTCCTTTTGAATTAACAAATCCATATTTTCCATCTTTTTCATTAGAAACAATGTCATTATTATTTGGAGACAATGTTTTCTCATCTTTCTCCTCAAATTTAAAATTATAAGATTTATATTCATCTCCAATAGTTACTGTCATGTATTCGTCAAATATTTCTATATCATCAACTGTTAATTTTAAAGCTTTTGTTGAAATGATACAAGAGGTAAATC
>JAAWHY010000120.1 GCA_022795675.1 Clostridia bacterium | reverse complement strand
CAAAAGAGAAAGCAAATTTAATTACTTTCTCCAGATTTTATAGTATATACCTTTATTGATTTTTTGATAGTTTTAGTGTGTGTTGTTAAAATTACCCACACACCTCCTTGGTGTCCCCCTTCACCTGTTGGATTATATAATGTTATTAATATTACAAGTTCTGGATCTGAAATTGATGCAACTCCACAAAATGATGTTACATATTTACCTGTATTTACTCCATCTTCTGATGTTCCTGTTTTTCCTCCTACAGAATATCCTTTTACTTGTGCATTTTTTCCTGTTCCTAGTGATACTACTGATTCCATCATACTTAATACATTTTTTGATGTTTCTTTTGATATTACATTTTTAGTTAGTATTACAGGTTCTTTTTCTTGTGTTTCTCCTGTTTCTGAGTCTATTGTGGCTTTTACAACTCTTGGCTGTATTAGATTTCCACCATTTGCTATTGATGATACTGCTGTTACTAATTGTAGTGGTGTGACTTCAAATCTTTGACCAAATGAAATTGTTGCAAGCTCTACTGGTCCCGCTTTTTCTTTTGCTATAAATATACTATTGGCTTCACCTGGTAAGTCTACTCCTGTTTTCGATAATAGTCCAAATTTTTCTAGGTAACTAAAATATGTATCTACACCTAGTTTCTGCCCTAATCCTATGAATACTGGATTACAGGAATTCATTAATCCAGTTCTTAGACTTTCTGAACCATGTGGTCTATAATATCTCCAACATTTTATTGATACTCCTGCAACTTCAATTCTACCAGTGCATGCAAAGTTTTCTGCTTCTATATCTTTTACTAACCCTTCCTCTAATGCTGTTGATGCTGTTATTAATTTAAATGTTGAGCCTGGCTCATATGTATCTGATATTGCTTTATTTCTCCACATTTTTTCTAAATTATTTGACCTTTCACTGCTTTGAAGGGTATTCCATATTGATTTTAATTCTTCATTGTTTATTGTATATGGATCATTTAAGTTATATCCTGGATATGTTGCCATTGCTAATATATCTCCATTATTTGGATTCATTATTACTACATTTCCGTCCATCTGTACAAACATTATCTATACATGCTTCTTCAAGATGTTTTTCTACTATGGATTGTATTGTAGAGTCTATTGTAAGTACTAAACTATCTCCATTTATTGCTGGTACATATTCCTCTACTGTTCCATCTAATGTTCCTCCTTTGGCATCTCTTACACGTATTATTTTTCCCTTTGTTCCGCTTAAAGTTTCATCATATTTTGCTTCTATACCATTTAATCCTTGATTGTCGCTTCCAGTAAACCCAATGACTTGTGAGCATAATTCATTATTTGGATAATATCTTTTAGTGTCTTCATCAATATTTATTCCTTCCTTTATTTTATTGTCTTCCATCCAAATCCTTAATTCATCTGCTTTATCCTTTTCTACTTTTTTTACAATTGTTTCTATTGAACTTTTCTTTTTTACTTTTTTTAGAACTTTCTCATAATCTAATTCAAATATGTCTGATAATGCTTTGGCTACTTTTTCTTTGTTCTCACTTTCTATATTCATTGGATTTACTGTTACTGTTTCTACTGTTGCAGAAACCGCTAACTCTACTCCATTTCTATCATATATTGTTCCTCTACTTGGATTTATTGCCCTGTCTAATGTTTGTTGTTTATATGCTAATTCCTGCAATTCTGCTCCTTGTACAAATTGTATAAATCCAATTCTTATCATAAGTAACATTAAAATTACTGTTAATATTAAGAAATTATTTCTTATTCTCTTTTTTGCACTAATGTTAGGCATTATCTTTCACCTCTAATTCAATCTATTACATTATATTGAATTTTAGGGATTTTATGAATTTGTAACTAGTTTTACTTTCTACAAACTTGTATAAAGGACACCGCCTCTACTAATTGGCGGTGTCCTTCTAAAACTTTTGGATTGGAATTAGAGGTGAGTAATCCTGATATGATCAGCTACAAGTGCTATAAACTCTAAGTTTGTTGGCTTTCCTTTTTTTTCATTTACCGTGTAACCAAACAGTTCCTTTTGCAATTCCACATTTCCTCTAGTCCATGCCACTTCTATCGCATGGCGAATCGCTCGTGCTACCCTTGAGTCGGTATCTTGGAATTCTTTCGCTATAGTTGGATATAGTCTTTTTGTAATACCTTTTATTAGACTTGGATCTTCTATCAGCATCACTATAGCGACCCGAAGATATTGGTATCCTTTAAGATTTGCTAGTACTCCAATATCATGGATATGGTCAGTTACAATTTTTTCCACCTCCTCTTTTGATAGTGATGTTTTCACTATCGCTGCATCTGTCAGTTCTGATTGTACTACCTTTGAGACTTCTGAGGTTCCCGCCTCTTCCATCTCTCTGATTAATTTGTCAATCAGCCTCCGTAATTCTTTCAGTTCCAGTAATTCCATTTTCATTCTCCTTTGTTTTTATTGTACTATTAGGATATTCATTCCCATTACTTAATATTATATCATATTGTTTACATAATGTAAGCCTTTTCTAGTTTCCAATGAGCGAACGACCTCTTATACAGAAAGTTTTTCTACTAGAAGAACTTTCCTATAATATAAAAAAGCAACCATATTTAGAAATGAAGTGCACCCCAAATGTTAGACAAAATATCTAACATTTGGAGGTGTATTTTTAATGAGTAAATATTCAAATGAATTTAAGTTAAAAGTAGTGAAG
>JAAWHY010000119.1 GCA_022795675.1 Clostridia bacterium | reverse complement strand
GCATCGCATGAACTTATAACTTTATAATTATTACTTTCTAAATTTTCTTTTAAAACACCATAATAATAATCTGTTTCTAGTTTTGTTTCTTCTAAAACAGCATTATTTTCTAAATAAATATTTCTAGTATTTGGCTTTTGCCCAAAAATTAATACATAATCATAGTTTTGTAACATTTTTTCTTCTATTTGAATACTACTTACTTCAAAATCATTTTCTAAATATAATATGTTTTGATTATTTTGTTCTTTTATATTATCTAATAATATTTTTGCTGAATTATCATTTCCTTTAAAACCTGCAATTAATATTTCCATCTTTTATTTCTCCAATCTTATATATTATATTTTGCATCACCGAAAATCTCTAATGGATATATTTTTTTATCTTCAAAGTCTTTTATAAATTGGATATTCTTATCATAGCCTCTTAATTCTTGTCTTGTCATATTTTTTAATTTTTGAATATCAATCCATTTTACTTCTAATATTTCTTCTGTATCAAATTTAATATTTTCTTCTAATATATTAGCTGTAAACCTTACATGAATTCTAGTCTGTCCATCTTCTGCATCAGCACAATATATTGGTAAGACTCCTGTAAGTTTTACTCGACATCCTGTTTCTTCAAATATTTCTCTAATAGCTGCATCTGTTATTTTCTCTAGTTCATCTACATGCCCTGCTGGAAAATTCCATTGTCCATAACATTTATTTTGGGCTTCCTTTACCATTAATACTTTATTGTCTCTAACAATTACACCACCAGCTATAACAATCATAATAATTCTCCTCTACAATTTTTTCAAATTTCCTCTTTTATCACACTATAATGCACTTGTACTATATCATCCTTTTCTTTGACTACTTTTTCAAGTTTCAATTTATTTTCAAAGTAATTACCTTTAAATAGTGGTATTCCTCTATTTAGTACAAATGGATTATAGTTTAGAATTATATTATCTACTATAGCTTTTTCCATAAAAGCATTATTTATAGTTGCACCACCTGAAATAAATAACTTTTCATATTTCATCTTTTCACATAATTTTAAACAATTATCTATTGAACTGCAATATGTAACATTTGGAAATTCATCTTTTCTCCCAGTTTCATTGCTTAGAATGATTAAATTTATATTTTCTAAATCTTTTAAATATTCTTTTCCCCAAGATAATATGTTGTCCCAAGTTTTTCTACCCCATATTAGTACATCGTATTCTTTTAAAAATTCTATCATTATCTCCCATCCTCTATAAGATAGAAAATCTTCGTTTCCATCTTCTGTAGCAATTAGTCCATTGATAGAACATGCCATCTCAATTGTTACTTTCTTCATACATTTCTCCTTGTTTTCTTTCTTCATCTATTTTTTCTTTGAGATATTGTGCAAAATAATCATAATACTTATCTGATTTAATCATATTCTCTCCTCATTATAATCTTATGCCTATTTTATATCACAAATTAACAATTTTTCATATAGTTTTTCCAATATTTGCAAAACATATTTATCCTTACATTTGCTTAATTGCTACAAAATTTCCAATAGAAATAATGTCAAGAGTGGACAAAGTGAGTTTATTTAACTCTTTATATTATTTTTATTGGAGATTAAAATTACTTGGTTCAAAAAATTTTTATTTTTTTAATTTAAAAGTCTATAGGACAATTTTTTACCTACAAATTTTCTTAGATTAAATTTTAACTGTACAACAATTTTGACTATATTTTAATAAAATAGAATATAAGCTATTTTTTAATCAGTATACAAGAATTACACATTTTTATTTGAAAATATCTGCAATTTTACATTCTAATGCATCTGCTATTTTTTTCATTGTTTTTATTATTTTCTATACTTCTAGCAAATGTAGTTTTTCCTGTTCCATTTGATCCATATATAAATGGATATTTTTTAGATATATCTACTCTAATTATTTATTCGTTTTTAAATTTTCGTATTCATATACCATAATTCCTCCATTGCACTAACTATATATTTTTTCTACAATATATCACAAAATCCAATATTTTACAACTTATTGCAATAACAACAGTGTATGCAAACAGAAATTCTATTTTTTTTGTCAAAAGCTATTGATTTTTTGTATAATTTTGTTATAATAAATCTTGTGAGAAAGGATGTTTGGTATATGCAAGAATTATTAAATATTTTAAATAATGCTAAAAGTACTCTCGATAATTATTATGAAATGCATAAAAATGAAAATTTTTCTAATAAAAGAAATACTCCTAAAGATTACCTTGAATGGATTGATAAGAAAACAAAAATTATAATGAATTCTCCAGAATTTATAGAAAAATCAAAAGAATATATTGTTCGTGGTGATGTTGTATGGGTTGAATTTGGATTCAATATAGGTGAAGAATTTAGTGGTAGGCATCCTGCTGTAGTTTTAAAAAATGGTGGAAAAACATTACTTGTTTTACCTATTACAAGTAAGCAACCCACAGAAAAACAACTTGCTAGCAAAACTTATATTGAACTTGGTAAAATATATAATTTTAAGGCAATGAAAAGATGGGTAAATATTTTTAATATTAATCCTATAAGTATTGAAAGAATAGACTTTACAAAGAAAAAGGGAAATATTAAGGGATTTGATTTAGACACTATATCAAAAGCATTTTTAGATTCTGATCTATTTAAATATAGACCTTCTAAGAATAATTAACGATTTCTCAAAATTTTTGCATAAAATTCTTGATTTTTACATAAAAATATAGTATCATTTAATTAATAGGAAATCTATTTAATTAGATGACTGAGAAGGCTCATTTCGGTGAGCAGTTATGATTTAGAATGTA
>JAAWHY010000118.1 GCA_022795675.1 Clostridia bacterium | reverse complement strand
TTTCAAATTTTATAATACGCTTGTATTAATAGTTATATAAATTTTTTACAGCAAATTTTCACTATCAAAAAACTATGCAACTATTGAAATCACTTAAATATACACAACAAAAATTTTTTTATGATTTTATCTCCACACAAAATGGACAAGAGAACCGTCCCCTTGTCCACCGCTTCTATTTTTCTAAATATTTCTTCAAAAACTTCCCTGTATAACTCTTCTCATTTTTAACAATTTGTTCTGGGGTACCAATACCTATTACTTCTCCTCCCCCATCTCCTCCTTCTGGTCCTAGGTCTATAATATGGTCACATGTTTTTATTAAATCTAAATTGTGTTCTATTACAATGATGCTATTACCAGTGTCTACAAGTCTTTGTAATATGTTTACTAATTTGTGAACATCTGCAATATGAAGACCTGTTGTTGGTTCATCTAATATATATAATGTTTTACCAGTTGCTCTTTTAGAAAGTTCTGTGGCAAGTTTCACACGTTGTGCTTCTCCTCCAGATAATGTTGTAGATGGTTGTCCTAGCTTTATATAGCCAAGTCCTACATCATATAATGTTTGAATCTTTTGTTTTATCTTAGGGATATTTTCGAAAAATACTAAAGATTCTTCTACAGTCATATCTAATACATCTGCTATAGTTTTTCCTTTATATTTTACTTCTAAAGTTTCATGATTATATCTTTTACCATTGCATACTTCACATGGTACATAAATATCTGGTAAAAAATGCATTTCTATTTTTAGGAGTCCATCACCAGAACAACTTTCACATCTTCCTCCTGGTACATTAAAGCTAAATCTTCCTTTTTGATATCCTCTCATTTTAGCTTCATTAGTTCCTGCAAAAATATCACGAATTATATCGAATACACCTGTATAAGTAGCAGGGTTAGAACGTGGTGTTCTCCCAATTGGTGATTGGTCTATATTTATAATTTTATCTATATTTTCTATACCCTTTATAGTTTTACACTGACCAGGTTTTTCATTTGATTTATTTATTTCTTTTGCAATTGTTTTATATAATATTTCATTTACAAGTGTACTCTTACCTGAACCAGATACTCCTGTAACACATGTAAATAATCCTAGTGGAAATTTAACATTAATGTTTTTTAAATTATTTTCTTTTGCACCTATTATTTCTATAGATTTTCCTTTTACTGGTTTTCTTCTTTTCTTTGGAACTTCTATTTGTTTTCTACCACTTAAATATTCACCTGTAATAGAACCTTTAATTAATTTAATTTCTTCAGCAGTTCCTTGTGCCATTACATTTCCTCCATGTACACCTGCACCTGGTCCTATATCTATAATTTGGTCTGCAGCATACATTGTATCTTCATCATGTTCTACTACTATAAGTGTATTTCCTAAATCTCTTAATTTTTTTAAAGTTGCTAGTAACTTATCATTATCTCTTTGATGTAATCCTATACTTGGTTCATCTAATATATATAGTACACCAGATAATCCAGAACCAATCTGAGTAGCTAAACGAATACGTTGTGCTTCTCCTCCAGATAATGTTCCAGCACTTCTAGATAATGTTAAATACTCAAGGCCCACATCCATTAAAAATTGAAGTCTTTTATTCATTTCTTTTAGTATTTGTTCTGATATCATACTTTCTGTTTTAGTTAATTTTAAACTGTTAATATAATCTTTTATTTTGTTAATAGGCATATTTGTTAATTCATTAATATTTTTATCTCCTACTTTAACAGCTAATACTTCTTCTTTTAGTCTTGCCCCATGACAATGGTCACAATCAGAATTACTCATATACATTTCATAAAAATCACGCATACCTTGAGATTTTGTTTCATTATGACGTCTAGTAAGTGTAGGAATAACTCCCTCAAATGGAGCTGTATATTTTCTTGTACCTGCTGGAGATACATATTCGAAATCTATTTTTTCATCACCTGTACCATATAATATTTTATCTAAAAACTCACGAGGAAGCTTATTAATAGGTTTTGAGATATCTACATTATAATGTTTAGCTATACTTTCAAAATACATTTTTGCCATAGTGTCGCCTTTTTTCATGGTACTTGCACCAAAAGCTTTAACACCATCATATAAAGTTTTATTTTTATCTGGAATTATTAAATCTTCATCTATCTTCATTAAAAAACCTATACCTGTACAGCTAGGACATGCTCCAAATGGATTATTAAAAGAAAACATGCTAGGTGTTAATTCTGGAAAACTAAAACCACAATCTGGACATGCATAATTTTCACTAAACAAAAGTTCTTCTTTTCCTACAACATCTATTTTTACTAATCCATCTGCATTTTTTAATGCTACTTCTACAGATTCTGCAAGTCTGCTTCTAATGCCTTCTTTTATAACTAGTCTATCTACTACTATGTCTATGTTATGCTTTTTCTTTCTATCTATTTCTAAATCGTCAGAAAGTTCTACTAAGTCTCCATCTATTATTGCACGTACAAAACCTTCTTTTTGATATTTTTCTAAAAGCTTTACATATTCTCCTTTTCTTCCTCTTATAACAGGTGCTAATATTTGTATTTTGCTTCCCGCTTCTAAACTCATTATGCTATCTAGTATTTGGTCTATTGATTGTTTTTCTATTTTTTTACCACAAGTAGGACAATACGGAACACCTATTCGTGCATATAATAAACGAATATAATCATATATTTCTGTTACTGTTCCTACTGTAGAACGTGGATTTTTTGAAGTTGTTTTTTGATCTATTGAAATTGCTGGTGATAACCCATCTATAGATTCTACATTTGGTTTTTCCATTAATCCTAAAAATTGACGTGCATATGAAGAAAGGCTTTCCACATATCTTCTTTGACCTTCTGCATATAATGTATCAAATGC
>JAAWHY010000117.1 GCA_022795675.1 Clostridia bacterium | reverse complement strand
TTGATTTTAATATAACTAATTTTACAGACTATTTTATCTATTCTGCTGTAATATTTATATTTTCACCATTTCTTTGGATAGTTTTATATTATTATTGTAAAAAACTATTCAGAATTACTAGAGTACATAAAAATGCAAAAATAAAATCAAACAAAAGATATGAGTATTATAGAGAAGATTTAGACAAAATATCACCAAGTGTATTGATGTTTACTGAAACAATGGACATAGATACAAAGAAAAGTATTTCTGCAACAATATTAAAATTAAAGTTAACTGGATATATTAAGGAAGTCAATAATAAATTGCAATGCACGGATAAAGAAGATAATGAATTATTGGAAACAGAAAAGATGATTTTACAATCAATAAATAATAGTTTTCTTGACGAAAAATTATATAAGCGACTTGTAGAAAAAGAAGCCTTAGATTTTAAATATGTAAGGAAGAATAATGGTGGAAAGTTTGTAAAGATATTAAAAATATTAGTAACTATTTTAATGCCTATAATAATAGTAATTTCAAGTATAATATTTGATAATTATGTTTTTAAATATTATGAAATATATGTCTTAGATAATGTAAGATATTTGAAAATTAAAGATGAAGAAGAAATTGATAAATTATATAACAATGAAATTATTGATATAGACGATTATTATCACTCAGAAGGAATAGTTGGGGATAAGACAGATGTTTTCTATTCATATAATCTTATTAGGGCAGATAAATATGAATACAGTATTGTAAGAAAAAAAGCGATATTAGATACTTTAGTTCCATTATCTATTTTAATAAGTATTATAATGATTTTTGTTTCTATATATATGGTAATAGAACAAATTATATATTTTAATAAGAGTTATATAAGAACAATAAAGGGAAATGAACTTTTAAATAAGGCTTATGCCTTAAAGAATTATTTAAAGGATTACTCATTAATCAAAAATAGGACTGAAGAAGAATTGATTTTATGGGAATATTATTTAGTATATGCTGTTATTTTAGATGTAAATGTAAAAATAGAAGATGAAATAATAAAAAAATATCTTCACAATAATTAATATATTTGTTATAATACTAATAGAAATAAAGTAGAAGGAGAATGTAAATGAAAAAAGTAGAAAGTATTTTATGGGGAATAGTATTCATTGTATTAGGATTAATAATAGCTGGAAATGTATTAGGAATTACTAATATAAAGATATTTTTTAATGGATGGTGGACATTATTTATAATAATACCATGTTTTATAGGCTTGTTTAAAAACCATACAAGAACAGGAGATATCATAGGACTAATAATAGGAGTTGCATTATTATTAGCATGTCAAGGCATTCTAAGATTTGATTTAGTTTGGAAACTATTATTTCCAGGTATATTAATAATAATAGGAATATCATTTATTTTTAGAGATACAATAGGAGGAAAAATAAGCAAAGAAATAAAAGAACTAAACAAAAACAGAAATGAAACAAATGAATATTGTGCAACATTTTCAGAGCAGAATGTAAAATTCGATGATGATAAATTCACTGGTGCAGACTTAACAGCAGTATTTGGTGGAGTAAAATGCGATATAAGAAAAGCAATTATAGAAGAAGATCAAGTAATTAATGCAACAAGTATATTTGGAGGAATAGAAATATATGTACCAGAAAATGTAAAAGTAAAGATAAAATCAACACCTATATTTGGAGGAGTTTCAGATAAATCAAATTATAGTAAGGATGAAGAAGCACACATCATATATATTAATGCAACATGTATATTTGGAGGTGTTGAAATAAGATGACAACAGCACAAAAAGTAATAAAATATTTAGCAATAGCATTTGCAATATTTCTTATAATAAATATAATATCAGGAATTTTATGGGCAATATTTGGAGCTAGCTTTATTTTTGGATTACATACTTGGGAAAATGATACAATAAGAGAGCATAGTGTAATAACAAATTATGAATATAGTGATGTAGAAACATTAAATAGTGAGATAGAAACATTAGATATAGACATAAAATTTAATAGTCTAATAATAAAAACAGGATCAGAATTTAAAGTAGAAGGAGATAGTAATAACATTAAATGTAGACAAGATAATAAAACAATACATATAGAAGAAACAAATAGTCATTGGTTTCAAAAAAACAATGGCGGAGAATTAATAATATATATACCTGAGGATTTAGAATTTGACAAAGTAAAAATATCTACAGGAGCGGGAAAAATCGATATTGAGAGACTTAAAGCAAAAAGGTTATCATTAGAAATAGGAGCAGGAGAAACAAACATCAAAGAATTAGAAGTAAAAGATAAAGCAGAGATAGATGGAGGAGCAGGAAAAGTTACTATTTTATCTGGAATAATTAATGACCTTGATTTAGATATGGGAGTTGGAAAAGTTGAACTAAATGCAAAATTAACAGGTAGTACTGATATAGATGCAGGTATAGGAGAACTAGCTATTAATATTAATGCTCCTAGAGAAGATTATAAAATTAGAGCAAGTAAAGGGATAGGTGCTATCACTATTGATAAAGAAGGAATCTCAAATGATACAATATATGGAAATGGAGAAAACTATATAAAAATAGATGGCGGAATAGGAAGTATAAGAGTAAACTTTAAATAATGATATGAAAAAGGGTTGCAAGTATGCAACTTTTTTTATATTCTAGGAAAGTTATCAGTGTATGATAACTTTCTGTAGAAGATAATTCGTCTTTTATGTAATCAAGTATCAAATAAATTCCATTTATAGGAAATGTAACAGAGATATACATTTATTAAAATTCTCTAATATCAAGCATTATAGGACTGTCAATAGTTTTTGATTATGATACCCTAATAGCATAAAATTATCTTTATAAAATGATACCCTGAGGAAAGGAAAATTTTCTCTTGGGCGTTGCCC
>JAAWHY010000007.1 GCA_022795675.1 Clostridia bacterium | reverse complement strand
AAGGGATGAATATATATGAATGGAAAAGGATTAGATTTTAAGCATAAAGAAGTTATTAATATAAAAGACGGAAGAAGGTTACGGATATGTGCAAGATGTCACAGCAGACTTAGAAAGTGGAGTAATAACCTCTATAATTGTTCCAGGGAATACTAATAAAATAAACATATTTTTAAACAATAATGAAATAGTAATCCCATGGAAACAAATAAGATGTATAGGAGAAGACATTATATTAGTTGAACTTGAATCATAATAAAAGTTGAATAATAACTAGTAAAATTGCACCAGGAACCCCTAATATACTAACAAAAAGAATAGTAATAAAATTCAAACCAATATGAAAACCAAAATAACTACCAACAAAATTTACAATTAAAAGTATAATGGCACCAATCAATGAATTAGCCAAAAGTTTTAACATAAACTTTAATGGTACTATAAATATTCTGCATAATATAAACAAAATACATAATCCAGTTAAAAAACCAAGAATTGTATAAATATCCAAGCTAATCACCTCATGATAATAAGTATGTGATAGCTTGGCTATTTAGAACATATAAATAGAAAAGTTCATAATTATTCTTAAAATAAATCATCATAACAATGTAGGGGCGATTAGTAATCGCCCACTCTCGAAGAAAGTCTAAAATAATTACCCAACCTCATAATCTTCAAAGGATTTTAATTCTAGCTGTTGTAATCTATCAATTACAATACCACGAGACTTAGCATTTTTCATTAAATAATCTAACTTAGACTTAGTAGCCTTTATATGATAAGAATAATAATCAATCATTTCTCCTTCAGCATATTCATAATTATTAGTAGCACTTAACAGCTCAGACTGAGTTTTAAAAATAGAATTAATTAACTCCATATTACGATTAATATTTTGTGCATTAGAATTGTTTTTATCTTTAAAATATTTTTTATAAGGCATATGTACCTCCAAAAATCAAAAAATTTATATAAATAGTATTTTATGCAAAAATATGAAAATTATTCATCAAGATGTTGTTAAAAATTAATATTGTAGGGGCGAGCATTGCTCGTCCGCCTTTAAGAATATTTACATTTCTTCCAAATTATCGTAAAAAGAATTGAAAATCAGAAATAACTATTATATAATATGGGAAATAAATCCTTAAATATAAGAAAGGAAAATGGAGTATGGAAGAAAAAATAAAAGTACTAATAAGTGAAGAAGAAATTCAAAAAAGATTATATGAATTAGCAGAACAACTTGATAAAGAATATGAAGGAAAAGAAGTAACAGTGGTATGTGTAATGCGCGGAGGAGTATTTTTTACAGTTGATTTGACCTTAAAAATGAAAACAAAATTAAAATATGAATTCTTAACAATTGCAAGTTATGAAGGTACAGAAAGCACAGGAGAAATAAAATTACTAGAAGATTTAAGAGAACCAATAGAAGGTAAAGATGTATTAATATTAGAAGACATAGTAGACTCTGGAAGAAGCATGACTTTTTTATTAAACTATTTAAAAAGTAAGAATCCAGCAAGTTTAAAAGTATGTACATTAGCAGATAAAGTAAGTAGACGTGAATTTAATGTACCACTTGATCATGTTGGATTTATAGTACCAGATAAATTCGTCATAGGGTATGGATTTGATGTTGATAGTAAGTATAGAAATCTTCCATATATTGGATATATAGAAACATGACATTGAAAAATAATTGCCATAGCCATGTAGGGGCGTCATATGGGCGTCCGTTTAGAATAAATCAAAGGAGAATAGAAAATGTTTAACATAGAGGACGAACTAAAAAAACTCCCTGCAAAACCAGGAGTATATATAATGCATGACAAAGAGGATAATATTATATATGTAGGGAAAGCAATATCCTTAAAAAATAGAGTTAGGCAATATTTTAGAAAGAACAATAAAACTGCAAGAATAGAAAAAATGGTCTCATTAGTAGACCATTTTGAGTATATTGTAGTCGAAAACGAAGCAGAGGCACTGATACTAGAATGTAATTTAATAAAAAAGAATAGACCTAAATTTAATGTACTATTAAAAGATGATAAAACATATCCATACATAAAAATAGATATAAAATCTGAATACCCAAACGTATTCATTACTAGAAAAATAGTAAATGATGGTTCAAAATATTTTGGACCATATGCAAATGCACGGTAGTGCAAAAGAAATGGTAAACTTTATAAGAGAAAAATTTAAAATTAGACAATGTAAAAACTTTAAATCAAATAAAAGGGTGTGCTTAAACTATCATATAGGAAGATGTTTAGGACCATGTGTAAATAAAGTTTCAAGAGAAGTATATATGGAACAAATACATCAGATAGAAATGTTATTAGATGGAAAAATAGATAAAGTTGTAAGTAAATTAAAAGAAGAAATGGCTAATGCAGTAATATCACAAAACTATGAGATAGCAGCAGAACTAAGAGATAGAATACAAGCCATAGAAAACATTTCACAAAGGCAAAAAGTATCAAATACAAACATTAATGATATAGATGTTATAGGAATTGCAAAAAACGAACTAAGAGTATGCATAGAAATATTTTTTGTGCGTGGAAGTAAGATGATAGGAAGAGAACATTATTTCTTTGATAACTTAAAAGATATGGAAGACAAAGAAATATTATCAGGATTTATAAAACAATATTATATGAATAATCTAAACATTCCATCAAAAATAATGTTAAGAGAGGAAATCGAAGATAAAGAAAGTATTGAAGAATGGCTAACCAAAATGGCAGAACGAAAAGTAGAACTAAAATCACCACAAAAGGGAGAAAAATTAAGATTTATAGAAATGGCAGAACAAAATGCACGAATAACCTTAAACAATAAAGAACAAGATAAATACGACATATTAAATGAACTAAAAGAAAAATTAGGCTTAGAAAAACTACCAAGAAAAATAGAAAGCTTTGATATATCTCACATATCGGGAACATTTATAGTAGCAGGAATGTGTGTAATGAAAGATGGAAAAATAAACAAAAGTCTGTCAAGAAGATTTAGAATAAAAACAGTATTTGGACAAGATGACCCAAGATGTACAGAAGAAGTAGTAACAAGGCGATTAAAACACTCAATAGAAAACCCAAAAGGAGGATTTGGAGAATTACCAGACTTAATCTTAGCAGACGGAGGGATAACACAAATAAGAGCAATAAAAACAGCAGTAAGTAAATACAATCTAGATATTCCAGTATATGGAATGGTAAAAAACGATAAACATCAAACAAGAGCACTAATAGGAGAAGACAGAAAAGAAATAGAAATATCAGAAAAATTATTCAATACAATTACAGCTTTCCAAGATGCAGTACACGAAACAGCGATAGAATATCATAGAAAACTAAGAGAAGAAGCGGTAACAAAATCAGTATTAGATGAAATAGAAGGAATAGGAGAAAAAAAGAAGCAAGCACTATTACAAGAATTTGGAACAATAGAAAAAATAAAAAAAGCAACAGTAGAAGAATTAACCAAGGTAAAAGGAATAAATCTGCAATTAGCAAACGAGATTTTAAATAAACTAAGGTAGGGGTACTCTTCGGGCGTCCGTTTGGGAATTAGGACAGACCTTTGAGTTCGAATATGGAAAAATCATGAAAAAGGTCATTATTTGTTGATTTTAGAATTAATTAATGGTAACATATATATTGAAGAGATATATAATAATCTGTAAGAGATAGTAGCGTTCTTCAAAGGAATTACTTTAGTAAAGAAAGGAAGAAACCAATGAAATTACAACACTTGATAATAGTGTTTTTAATAATAATGTTACCAATGGCACTAATAATGTCTCAATATACTGGTTTACAAATAGACACATTAGCAACAAAAACGAAATATGATACAGCATTATTAGGAGCAACATTTGATACTATGTCGGCATTTGAATTAAATACAGTAAATAGTGATAAATCCTCAGTAATAGGTGAAGAAATAAGAGATCTAGAAGCTGTAATTTCAACTTTCTCCACAAGTTTATCATCTAGTATGGGATTATCAGGAGCATCAAATAATTACATACTAAGTTATGTTCCAGCAATAGTATTTGGATTATATGATGGATACTACATATATTCACAAAATGATAAAGGCACAGGAACAGAATTAAAACCATATGTATATTATACAAAAACTTATACTAATGGTAATAATATCAATATTACAATAGCATACTCATTAGACAATTATGTATCAATATATGGAACATATGGAAACAATCAAACAATATCAGCATCAGGATACTTAGTGGTACCAACAGATATTGAGGTATCACAAGATTTTGCATATGTTAGAACTAAAGATGAAAAAGGAGATGTAATAACAAAAGTTATTAATCCAGGAGGGCAATCTAAAATAAAATATAAAAATTATGATATAAATCCAGAAATAATTTACAATAATGAAGTTAAAACAGGAACATATAATTTGTTAACAAATCAGCCCAAATATACTACAGATGCGATGATGTATTATTATGAAGCAAAGCAATTTACAGAAATATATAATAAGGTAATAGAAAAATTAGATACCACAGACAAAGAGATTTTAAAAATAACAGCAGAAAATGATCCAGAGAACGAGGAATCAGCATTTATGAATGAAAAAATAAAAGTAATGAAAGACTCTATAACTACAAACTTAAATAATGCGATATACAATTATGAAGGTAGAACTTCAGAAACTTATGAAATGCCACAACTAAATGGAGAAGACTGGGCGAAAATATTAAATAATGTATCAATAACAGCTTTTTTAAAAGGCATACCAATAGGAGCTACAACCTATAATAATTATGTAGTAGTTAATAGTACAACAAATCAAAAATATAATAGTGCAAAAGCAATAGATTTTATTGAATATGATAATAGTTCTGGAATGAAATCAAAGGGATATTATCATAAAATAACATGTGATGAATTACTAGGAAATATAAATAGTAATAGTGAAATTATAGGATATGCTTCAGTAGACTTTGAAAGATATAGGTATTCTAGAAATAATTCAAATGACTATTATTACTATTATAAACACAACGAATATGCAGATTATGATTGTGAAATTGAAACAATAGAAAATCAGAATGTATATACAATGGAGGAATATATTAGGGAGAAGAAAATTAATAATAGAAGTTTAGATAGAGGAGTACAAGAAAAGATATTAAGATCATATTATACAGCAGTAGGAAGAATAAGATATGGATTAGTAAAAGCATCATCATACATAAATTTAGATGATATAGAAAAGAACTTTACAGTAAATTATCATTTAGAAGGAGGAAGATGGCAAGATAATACAAGTAATGTAAAATCAATAACAAGTACAGTTGGAAGATTACAAGTAATATCAGAACTACCTAGAAATGGCTCAAAGATTTTTGTAGGATGGTCAAGTTCAAGAGGAGCTACGGAAGCAGAAGCAAAGGTAGGAGATACAATATATGCAAGCAAAGAAAAGACAATAAACTTATATGCAGTATGGAAAAATCCATAAAAATAACAAAAATTTATGAATAAAATCAAATAACCTATCATATATATTATAAAAGAGGTGTTATATATATGAAAAGGTTATTTGATTTTAATTTAAGAGTATGGAAAAAAATGAAGGAAAACAAACTATTATCAGTAGCATTAGGAGTCTTTGTAACATTTTCAATAATTAATAGTTTATTGATTTATAATTTTGTACAAGTTCTAAAACTAGTATAAAATAGGAGAATTTAATTATATTACAATAAAAAATAGAAATTGTAGAGAAAATGTAGGGGACGCACAGTGTGCGTCCCCTGAAAAGGCAGGATTGAGATAATTATATTAATTTTTACAGCAAAATTAATATAATTATCTCATTGATTTTATTGTAAATGTATTGTAAAATATAGACATGAAATTTAAGGAGATAAAACATGTCAGAATTTGTGCATTTACATATACATAGTGAATTTAGTTTACTAGATGGAGCAAATAGAATAAAAGACTTACCAGCAAGAGCGAAAGAGCTAGGAATGAAGGCAATAGCCATAACAGACCATGGAGTCATGTATGGAGCAATTGACTTTTATAAAGCATGTAAAAAAGAAGGAATAAAACCAATTATAGGTTGTGAATGCTATGTTGCCAAAAGAAGCAGATTTAATAAAGACTCAGGAATAGACAACACATATAATCATTTAATATTACTAGCAAAGAATAATGAAGGATATAGAAACTTAAGCAAAATGGTATCACTTAGTTTTGTAGAGGGGTATTATTATAAACCAAGAATAGACAAAGAGCTACTAGAAAAATACCATGAAGGGATTATTGCACTAAGTGCCTGTCTAGCAGGGGAAGTAAACCAATACATATTAGAAAATAATATAGAAAAAGCAGAAGAAACTGCACTATGGTACAAAAAGATATTTGGAAAAGATTATTATCTAGAAATACAAAACAATGGTATAAAAGAACAAGTATTAGTAAATCAAAAATTAATAGAAATGTCTAAAAAACTAGATATTCCACTTGTAGCAACAAATGATGCACACTATTTAAAAAAAGAAGACGCATATAATCATGAAGTATTATTATGTATTCAAACAGGAAAAAGAATGATAGATGAAGACAGAATGAGATTTGACACAGATGAATTATATGTAAAAAGCCCAGAAGAAATGAGTGAATACTTTAAAAACATACCAGAAGCGATAGAAAACACAGTAAAAATTGCAAATGAATGTAATGTAGAATTTGAATTCGGAAACACAAAATTACCAAATTATGATGTACCAAAAGAATTTGAAACACACTATGACTTCTTCAAAAAAATTTGTGATGATGGAATAAAAAATAGATATGGAGAAAATCCACCAAAAGAAATATTAGATAGAGAAGAATATGAACTCTCAGTAATTTCCAAAATGGGATATGTAGACTATTATCTTATAGTATGGGACTTTATAGACTATGCAAAAAGAAATGGAATACCAGTAGGACCAGGGCGTGGTTCAGGAGCAGGCTCAATTTTAGCATATGCAATAGGAATAACAGACATAGATCCAATAAAATATAATCTACTATTTGAAAGATTTTTAAATCCAGAAAGAATAAGTATGCCTGACTTTGATGTAGACTTTTCAGATGAAAAAAGGCAACAAGTAATAGATTATGTAGCAGAAAAATATGGTAAAGACCATGTATCACAAATTATAACCTTTGGAACAATGTCTGCAAGAATGGTAATAAGAGATGTGGGACGAGCATTAGACTTTCCATATGCTGATACAGATAAACTAGCCAAAATGGTACCAAACGAATTACATATAACAATACAAAAAGCAATGGAAGAAAATAGAGAACTAAGAGAACTATATGATAATGATGAAAGAATAAAAAAATTATTAGACATAGCCATGGCATTAGAAGGAATGCCAAGACAGGCATCAACACATGCTTGTGGAGTCGTTATAACAAAAGACCCAGTAGACACATATGTACCATTACATGTAAAAGATGATACTATTGCAACACAATATATAATGACAACTTTAGAAGAATTAGGACTATTAAAAATGGACTTTCTAGGACTAAGAACATTAACAGTCATAGATGATGCAACAAGAATGATAAAAGAAAACAAAGGAATAGATGTACAATATGATGAAGAAATGAAAGACCCAAATGCGTATAAACTATGGGGAGAAGGAAAAACAATAGGAATATTTCAATTTGAAAGTGCTGGAATGACCAGATTCATGAAAGAACTAAAGCCAGACAGTTTAGAAGACATTATAGCAGGAGTTTCACTATATAGACCAGGACCAATGGATCAAATTTCAAGATATATACAAAATAAACTAGACTCAGAACATGCAATATATACACATCCATCACTTATACCAATATTAAATGTAACATATGGTTGTATGGTGTATCAAGAACAAGTAATGCAAATTGTACGTGATTTAGCAGGATACTCTCTAGGAAGAGCAGACTTAGTTAGACGTGCAATGGGAAAGAAAAAATTAGATGTAATGGCAAAAGAAAGAGAAATATTCATAAATGGTGAAACAGATGAAAATGGAAATATAATAGTACCAGGATGTGTAAGAAATGGAATAACAGCAGAGGATGCAAATAAAATATTTGATGAAATGGCAGAATTTGCTAAATATGCCTTTAATAAATCACATGCAGCAGCATATGCGGTAGTAGCATATAGAACAGCATATTTAAAAGCATATTATCCTGAGGAATTTATGGCAGCAACACTAAACAGTTACTTAGGAAACTTAGACAGGGTACCAATGTATATAGATGAATGTAAAAATATGAATATACAAATACTAAAGCCAGATATAAATAAAAGTAAAACAAAATTTACAGTAGAAGAAGGAAAAATAAGATTTGGGCTAGGAAGTATTAAAAATGTTGGAACAGCAGTTGTGGATATCATTGTGGAAAACAGAGAAAGGCATGGAGATTATAAAAGTTTAGATGATTTCTGTGAAAGACTAAAAGAAGAATCAGTAAATAAAAAATGTATAGAAAGTTTAATAAAAGCAGGTACATTTGATGAATTTGGAATATCAAGAAGCACACTACTTGCATCATACGAAAATATTATAGATACGATACAATCAGAAAGCAGAAAAAGTTTTCAAGGACAAGTAAGTATGTTTGACTTAGGTGGAGATGGAGATAGCAAACAAGAATTAAACGAACTCAAATATACATATAATTACATTAAAGAATTTTCAGAAAAAGAACTTCTAGCAATGGAAAAGGAAATGCTAGGAATATATATATCAGGACACCCATTAGAGAAATTAAGGCAAGAAATAGAAAAACAAACAAACATAAACACAATAGAAATAGAAGAACTTTTAGAACAAATAGAAAATGGAGAAGACACAAACTATAAAGATGGACAAACAGTTAAATATGCGGGAATAATATCAAATATAAAAAAGAAATACACAAAAAATAATACATTAATGGCATTTGTTACAATAGAAGACTTATATGGAACAACAGAAGTAATAGTATTTGAAAGTTGTTATCAAAAATCTGTAAACTATCTGATGGTAGACAATGTAGTATTAGTAACAGGAAGATTAAGTATAAGAGAAGACACAAACATATCAATAGTAGCAAATGATATAACAGAATTAACAAAAAGAGATACTTTAACACTAAATTTAGACATAACAGGATTAGATGAAGACACAAAAGAAAAATTAAGAGGAGCATTAAGATTTTTTACAGGAGATAGAAATAATCTTCCAGTACAAATAATAGATGGAGAAGAAATAAAACCATGTGGAGGAATATTCTCTAATAGAAACACAATACAGCAATTTAAGGACATATTAGGAGAAGAAAGAGTAAAGATATAATCTCATAATGATAATATAGCTATAGTAGGGGCGCCCTTTGGGCGTCCGTTAGTGTTTTTAATTTATATTTATTTAGATTTTTACTTGACAAGTACAAACAATTGTTTTATAATTTATCTAGAATTTATATAGATTGGTAGTGGTATTTATGAAGAACGAACTTATAAAAACAGAAATAATAGTAAAAGATACTTATATAAGAGTTATGAGAGTTGGAAATGTAGATTATATTTCTTTAACAGATTTAGCAAAATTTAAAGATGAAGAGAGATTTGATTATATCATTCAAAACTGGCTTAGGAGTAAGCATACATTGGAATATGTTGGAACATGGGAGTTACTATACAATCAAAATTTTAATTCCACCGAATTCGATGGGTTTAAGAATGAAGCTGGTACACACTCTTTTGTAATGACACCTAAAAGATGGATTAGTTCAACAAATGCAATTGGAATAATATCAAAACAAGGAAGATATAACAGTGGAACTTATGCTCATCCAGATATAGCTTTTGAATTTGCAAGCTGGATAAGTGCTGAATTCAAATTATATTTAGTGCAAGAATTTGAAAGACTAAAACAAAATGAGAGTTATCAAAATAAAATCGAATGGTCTGTTAGACGAGAACTTGCAAAAACAAACTACAGAATACATACTGATAGTATAAAAGAGAATATAATTCCAACACTTACAGAAAAGCAAAAATTATATGCCTATGCTAATGAGGCAGATTTATTAAATGTTGCATTATTTGGAATGACTGCAAAAGAATGGAAAGACCAAAATCCTAATTTAGATGGTAATATGCGAGATTATGCAAATATTCTTCAGTTAGTTATTTTGGTAAATCTTGAAAATCTAAATGCTGAAATGATAGAACAAGGAATTGAATCAAAAATAAGACTTGAAAGATTAAATACAATAGCTAAAAAACAATATAATATTTTGCAAGATAATAATAGCATTGAAAAAATTGAAAAATTAGATAATAACAATAATAAATTATTAGGTTAATGATTTGAATTAACTGATAAAACATAAAATTAGTAGTATTCTTACATATTATTTTAAGGTTGCAAAGAAATAATAATGTTTTAAAATAATTATAACAATTCTTTTAAAACCATATTTATATCTTAGTAGGGGCGCCATTTGGGCGTCCGTTTTTGTTTAATGCTTCAAATAGCATGTCGTATAATGTCGATGTTTTCTTATAAATCGGCAAAACTTCCCCAGTTTCGCTATTGGAAAATATTACCAAAATATGTATAATAATTATATGTAAAAGGAGTGAGGTTATGAATATAAAATATGATGAAGTGGACAAGCTACTTACTTGCCAAATTACAGAAGAAATAGACCACCATACTACAGAAAAAATAAGGAGGATTTTAGATGATGAAATTGAGAGATATATTCCTAAAAGGATGGTATTTGACTTTGATAAGGTTTCTTTTATGGATAGTGCCGGTATCGGAATGATTTTAGGTAGATATAAAATGATAAGAATGCTTGGAGGCAGTATGGAAATGATTAATGTAAATTCAAATGTTAGAAAGATATTTGAAATGAGTGGGATACCTAAAATAATACAAATTAATTAATGTATATGACGATTATTAATCGCCCCAAACATTAGAATGAAAGGAAAAAATTAAAAATGGAAAATAAAGTGAAATTAGAACTAATGAGTAAATCCTCAAACGAGGCATTTGCAAGAATTGCCATAGCTGCTTTTGTATCACAATTAGACCCAACCATAGAAGAAATTGCAGACATAAAAACAGCGGTATCAGAAGCAGTAACAAATTGCATAATACATGGATATGAAGAAAAAGAGGGGTTAATATACATAACCTGTGTTATAAACAATAGAGAAGTAACAATAGAAATAAAAGACAATGGAATAGGAATTGAAAATATAGACATGGCAAAAGAGCCATTATACACATCAAAACCAGAATTAGAAAGGTCAGGAATGGGATTTACTATAATGGAAAGCTTTATGGATGAAATGAAAATTGAGTCTATTGTAGGAATGGGAACAAAAGTTACCATGAAAAAAGTAATCAAATAAAATACAAAGGATTGATATTGGAATGTATGAGAACAATATTGAAGATATAAAAAAGGCTCAAATGCGGTGATGAAATAGCAATGACCAAATTAGTAAAAGACAACCAAGGATTAATATGGAGTATTGTAAAGAGATTTACAGGAAGAAATTATGAAACAGAAGACTTATATCAAATAGGGTGTATGGGATTTATAAAGGCTATAAAAAGATTTGATACAAGTTTTGAAGTACAAATTTCAACGTATGCAGTACCATACATATTAGGAGAAATAAAGAAATTTATAAGAGATGATGGAATAATAAAAGTAAGTAGAAGTGTAAAAGAATTAGGAATAAAAATAAAGCAATTACAAAGTGAATATTTAAAGAAAAACCATGAAGAAATAAACATTGCACAAATATCTAAAGAATTAAAAGTAGACAAAGAAGAAATAATATTTGCTATGGAAGCACAAAGACCAGTTGAGTCTATATATCAAGATGAAAATAATGATAATAATGACAAAAGAGAACTAATTTCTAAGATACCAGTAGAAACAAACCAAGAACTAAAAATAATTAATAATATGGCACTAAAGCAAGTTATTGGGAATCTTAATGCTAGAGAAAAACAAATAATAATTCTAAGATTTTACAAAGATAAAACACAAACAGAGGTTGGAAAACTATTAGGAATTTCTCAGGTTCAGGTATCTAGAATGGAAAAGAGTGTATTAGAAAAAATGAAACAGAGGTTGGAGGCATAATGAAAAAGATAATTATATTTATAATATTAATAATACTTCTATGCTTTTTAATACCCATAATATTCACACAAAAATTTGAAACAATGCAAATGTTTTCAGAAGAAAAGAAAATTGAAGAAATAAAAGTAGACACATCATATAATTATAATGATTATACAACAGTAAAATTATTACATACAAATAACAATCAAATCGAAGAAGTTAATTTAGACGAATATATGTGTAATGTAGTATCTGCTGAAATACCAGCAAAATATAATATAGAGGCATTAAAAGCACAAGCAGTTGTTGCAAGAACATATACAATATATACAATAATAAGAAATGCAGGAAAGCATGGAGAAGCAAACATCTGCGATTCATCAACATGTTGTCAAGCATGGATATCAAAAGAAAATAGACTAGCAAAATGGGAAGAAAGTGTAAGAGAAGAATACTGGAACAAGATAGTAGAAGCAGTAAATACGACAATAGGAGAAATTATAACCTACAATGGAGAAATCATAAATGCATTTTATCATGCAAACAGTGGAGGAAAAACAGAAATGGCATCAGGAGTATGGGGGGGAAAAGACTATCCATATTTACAAAGTGTAGAAACAATACGGAGAAGAAGGATATGAGCAATACAGTTCAGAAGTAAACATTACATATACAGAATTAGGAAAAAAGATGAAAGAAAAATACAATAACTTTGAATTTGGAGCAGAAAGAACAATACAAATACATGAATACACAGAAGGTGGAAGAGTAAAAACAATACAAATAGGAAATATTAATCTAGCAGGAACAGAGCTAAGAAGTATATTAGGATTAAAATCAGCCAACTTTCAAGTAACAGTACAAGGAGAAAACATAAACATCAAAGTAACTGGATATGGACATGGAGTACGGAATGAGCCAAACAGGAGCAGACGCACTAGCAAACCAAGGGCAAGCATATAAAGAAATTATAAAACATTATTATACAGGTGTAGAGGTTGTAAATATAACATGATTTCCAGACACTGTAGGGGCGGCGAAAGCGAGAAAAAATATAAAAAGAAGAAAATTTATTTTATTCTTTTTATACTTTTGCGAGTGCAGCATGGAAAATTTGCGAAGCAAATTTTACTGGGGCGTATGCCCAAATGTGGATAGATTTTAATATCTGTATATAAAATATATATTAATTTCAATAAAAAGAAACAAAATGTATAAAGCAGAAAAAAATGGAAATACTCTAAATATCAAAGGAGGAGTAAAAATGGGAAAGAAAATTAAAAAAATTACTTATATCAGTATAATATTAACAATAATAGTAGTGTTATGTCTTATTGCAGCAATGATAATAAATATAAACAAAATGTATACAGAATATAGAGAACAAGCACTAGACTACAAAACATCAATAACAGAAGGAAGCACGGGAGATGAATTTGTAGAAGGCTATGAAGAAGCTAGCAGTTCAATAGGAAAAACAGTAGAAGAATCAAAGAAAGAAGAAAATCAAGAAAATAAAACAAATGACAATAAAGTAGAAAGCAAAGAAGAAAATAAAACAGAAAACAAAACTGAAACAAAAACAGAAAACAAGGCAAAAACTGAAACAAAAGCACCAGAAACAAAAAAACAAGAAGCACCAGTTATCATACCAGATCCAAGCTTTATAAAACCAGTAGAAGGAGAAATAATAAAAGAATACAGTAAAGAAAATCTAATATATTCTGAGACATTAAAAGAATGGACAACACATACAGGAGTTGACATACAAGCAGAATTAACAACAGTTGTAAAAGCATCAGCAGAAGGAACAGTAAAATCAATAAAAAATGACCCAAGATATGGATTAACAGTAATAATAGAACATGTAAACGGATTTGAAACAAGATATTCTAACTTATTAACAGCAGAATTTGTAAAAGTAGGAGAAAAAGTAACTAGTGGACAAACAATAGGAACTGTGGGAAACACAGCAAGTTTTGAAGTATTAGATAAATCACATATACATTTTGAGATACTAAAAAATAGTCAATATCTAGATCCAACCTCATATATAAAATAATGTAGGGGCGCCCTCCGGGCGTCCGTTTGTCATAGGTTAAACTATAAAATTGATTTAATATTTTAAACATATTTGGAATATAAAATAAAAAAATACAAATAATATATAGAAAACTAAAAAGAAAGGAAAGATAGAAATGGCAAATTTAAGTCAAATAGAACTTCAAAATTTAAGACATCTAATAGGAGCACATGAGACAACATATCAGAAACTAAACACATATGCTACACAAGCAGTAGATCCACAAATAAAGCAAATATTTACAAAATCGGCTCAGGACGCTTTAAACACAAAACAAAAGCTAATGTCATTTTTAAATAATTAAGGAGGAAAAAACAATGGACGAAAAGACAATGGTAAATGATATTTTAAATGGAACAAAAGAAGAACTAAAAACCTATCAAGGGGTAATAACAGAAACAGACAATATGCAATTAAGAAGTACAATACAGCAAATAAGAAATAACTGTGAAAGCTTTCAATATGAATTATACAGAGTAGCACAAAGCAAAGGATATTATAAACCAGCAGAGCAAGCAACACCAAAAGAAATATCACAAGTAAAAACTGAATTAGAACAATAGATATAAAGAACCGAAGATTTTTAGGCTATAATGCCTCTATAAATCTTTGGTTTTATTAATAAGTAAAGTCTTAAAATGATAGGAATATGTAGGGGCGCACAGTGTGCGTCCGTGAAATATGTTAAAATTCTGTAGTATGATTAAATTTGAGCGAAAATACAAAAAATAATATTGATTTTTTAAAGTTTACATTATATAATAACAGAATAGGAGGAAAATATGGACTTTACGATATTAGAGAAAAGCATAAACTATATATTTAAAGATAAAAAATTATTAGAACAAGCTCTTACTCATACATCTTATGCAAACACAAAAAACGTTCAAAGTAATGAGAAACTAGAATTTTTTGGTGATAGTATTTTAGAGTATATATCAAGTGAATACATATATAACAATTATATAAAATTAAAAGAAGGGGAGATGACTAAAGTTAGGGCAACAGTAGTATGTGAAGAAAGTCTTTATGAAGTAGCCCTAAAACATAATTTCATTGATTTTTTACTTTTAGGGAAAAGTGAAAAACATAATAAAACAACAAAACTAAAAGCAATTTTAGCAGACAGTGTAGAAGCAGTAATTGCTGCTATGTGTATAGATGGTGGAATCGATGCTTCTAAAAAATTTATAATAGAAAACTTAAAAGATTCAATAGAGCAAGCAACTGAGCATGTTGGAGTAAAAGATTACAAAACAGTATTACAAGAAAAATTACAAGAACATGGAAATGTAAAAATTGTATATGAAATAACACATGAATCAGGACCAGATCATGATAAAACATTTGAAGCACAAGTATCATGTGATGGAAAAGTATTAGCAAAAGGAAAAGGAAAAAGTAAAAAAGAAGCAGAAATGCAAGCAGCTCAACATGCATTAAAATTATAAATGTGATATTAAAATGTTAAACGTAGGGGCATCGTTTGGGGGAATACTCATAAGACAAGACACCACTGTGCCCATTGAAAAATAAAATGATACGTATTTATAGAAAGGAAGGATATAAAAAATGAAAAAATATACACAATATTATGCAGGGAGTTTATCAAATATAGAAAAAAGTGATATAAGGAACTTTTTAAGAGAAGCAAATGAAAAAATGAAAAATAAGAGATTAGAAAAACTACATATATCAGTAGATCCAACAATGATATCAAAGGAATTTTTAAGTACACTTAAACAATATAATGTAATAACAGTAGAATTAGAAGTAAAAATCGCCAATAATTTTATTTTAAAGAAGTATAATGCAAACTTTGTATTAGAAGACATAAAAAAGGCTTCAAAATTAATAAAAAGAAGCAGAATGAACTTAGGTTATGAATTAATGGTAGGATTTCCTGATAGCACTAAGATAGATGAAATAGAGAGTGTAAAATACCTAATGAAGTTTAGACCAAAAGTAATAAGACTATATCCTGTTTTAGTAATTGAGGGAACAGACTTAGCACAAGCATATAGAAACAAAGAATATGAACCTTTAACATTAACACAAGCAGTAGAAAGATGTAAGGACATTATTTATATGTTTAATAAAAAGAAAATAAAAGAAATAACTGTAGTAGATATAAATGAAGAAAATCTAAATAAAGGAGAAATAAGTGTCATTGCAGGACCAACACATAAAGACTTTCCACAATTAGTCGAAGACAGTATTTGGTATGATAGTATTGTAGCAAGAATAAAAAAATATAATAGTAAAGTCAAAGAAGTAAAAGTTGAAGTACATCCAGTTAATGTAAATAATGTAATTGGATATGAAAAAGAAAATCTAGAGAAATTTAAGGAATTATATTCAGTAGAATTACAGGTAATTCCTAATGAGGAGATAAAGCCAGGAAGATTGGAAATGAAGATTCTTACAATATATGAAGATTAATACATAAAACACCTTATAATGTAAATAATACATTATAAGGTGTTTATTGTTGTAGGGGCGATTATCAATCGCCCGTTCTTCGAAGAAATTACCCTAGTAATGTAGTGGCGTGCTATTAGCACGTCCATTCATCAAAAGTTAAATCAAAACGACATGTGAATGAATGGCACCTTTTTTATAAGGAGAACAAATTTATGACATATAAAGCAAAAGAAATGTATGTAATAGGAAGAAAAATGCTAAGAGAGTTAATATTAATAATAATAGGTTCACTATTTTTAGCCATAGGAACAGATTTATTTCTTTTACCAAATCAATTATCTTCAGGTGGTTTTACAGGAATAACCACAATTCTTTATTACTTATTTAAATTTCCAATGGGAACATCAATGATAATTATAAACATACCATTATTTGTAGTTGCATTATTTAAGTTAGGAAAAAGATTTTTTGTAAAAGCACTAATAGGTACAGGGCTACTTTCATTATTTTTAAATATATTTGAAGGGATAAAACCATTAACTGGAGATAGATTACTAGCAAGTATTTATGGAGGAATAACAATAGGAATTGGGACAGCAATTATTTTAAAAGCAAATGCTTCAACAGGAGGCTCAGAGTTATTAGGAAGTATAATTTCAAAATTTAAACCAACAGCAAAAACAGGAAGTACAATAATACTAATAGATTCGATAGTAGTAGGTATAAATGCAATATTTTTTAGAGAGATAGAAATTGCATTATATTCTGCTATTGCTATATATTTATCAGGTCAAATGATAGATATAATATTTGAAGGAACAAATTTTACAAAAATGATATTTATAGTATCAAATAAATATGAAGAAATAGCAAAACAAATTGGAGAAGAAGTAGAAAGAGGAAGCACAGGAATATATGCAAAAGGAATGTATAATGAAGAAGATAAAGTAATGCTATGGTGTGTAGCCTCAAGAAGAGAGGTATCAAAAATAAAAAGAATAGCGAGTACAATAGATACAAACTGCTTTTTGGTAATTTCAAATGCAAGAGAAGCCTTTGGAAAAGGATTTAAAAGAGGATAATTTGCTTTTTTGCTAAAAAAGTGGTATAATATAAGAGAAATCGGTCGAGTACCTATATGTGGAAAGGAGAATAAATATGTATACAGGTATGATAGGATCTGAACAGAGAGATGACAACGTAATCGATGCTGAACACTGGAGAGAGGTTGACAGCGATTACAGAGACGATTTCCAGGAGGGACTCCGCTTTGAAGACATTATTGCAGCATTCAAAAAGTCGAGATCCAAAAAGACGACAAAGGGATCATCGGTAATTGCTACAATATGGCGGTCGATAAACTGGTTTATAGTATGGAGAATACTCTGTACATTCATAACCTTTTTATTCGAACACACATTTTTGGGACTTCTGGCATATGTATTGCCGGGAATACCCTGGGCAGGGGCTTTAAAAATGATATCATTCTTCTTTGCTCTTAATGTAGCATTAAATGCTTCAAAAGAGACAAATAAAGATGATTTTCGTTTTGCAACTGCTGTAGCATTATCAGCAATACCAACTATCCTGATGATGTTTGCAGGAAGAATGGGATTGTTTAATCTCTTTATTGCAGGTTGTCTCTGTTTCTCTATTTACAGGGAGAAGATTTATACGGATGCAAAAGTTCGTAGAACTCCTCCTAAAAAGAAGAGAAGAGAATTGCACAGGACTGAAGACGGAGGACTCATTTTGGATGAGTATGATGTCTAATCCCTTAAGGTGGATTATAGTCTACTGAACAAACTAGGACGTTGTATCGTAAGATACAGCGTCCTTTTCCCTAAAAAATTCATAAAAACGTATATAAAATTAACAGCTTGACAAAACTAATATATGGTAGTATAATAAAAAACAGCTATTGCCAAAAATGGTAAAAGATGAGATTTTTATATTCTAAATTTGTTGAACGGAAAAATTAAATATTAAAAAAGCGATGTGAAGGTGTTAACGCATCGTAGCTTGTGTTTTTTGTGGAAAAGAATGTGGAAAACTTACATCTTCTTTTTACATGCACATGAAAACAAAATAAAAAAGAGAGGATTGAAAAAGAAAAAATGAAAGAAGACAAAATAGAGAATCTATCAATAGATTCTATACCAGAGAAAAAAGAGGAAATAAAAAGGAGAAGAAAGACTAATAACTATAACAAAAGAGTAAAAAATGAAGAAAAAACAGAAATAAAAAATGAATTTAAGACAGAAAATAAAAGAGTAAAAGTAAAAAGTGGAATAAAAACAGAAAATAAAAGACCTGAAATAAAAATAGAGTCTAAAATAGAAAACAAAGAAATAGAAATAAAAATGGAACCAAAAACGGAATATAAAAAGGCAGTTACAAAGAGGAGAGGAAATAATAGAAAACCAAAAACTAAACAGAAAGAAGAATTCAGATTTAAAGCAAGTCCAATAAAAATAATACCACTAGGAGGACTATTAGAAATTGGAAAAAATATAACAGTATTTGAATATGAAGATGAAATAATAATAGTAGATTGCGGTTTAGCTTTCCCAACAGAAGATATGCTAGGAGTAGATTTTGTAATTGCAGACATGAGTTATCTTGTAAAAAATAAAGATAAAATAAAAGGATTAGTCATAACACATGGACATGAAGATCATATTGGGGGAATACCATACCTATTAAAACAAATAAATGTACCAATATATGCAACTAGATTTACAATAGCATTAATTGAAAACAAATTAGAAGAACACCATTTATTAAGGTCAACAAAATTAAATATAGTAGACCAAAAACAAATAATAAATCTAGGAAAAATGAATATTGAATTTATAAGAACAGCACATAGCATACCAGATGCAGTAGGAATTGCACTACACACACCGTCAGGAGTAATAGTCCATACAGGAGATTTCAAAATCGACTATACACCAATAGATGGACAAAAAGTAGACTTAGGACGTTTTGCTGAATTAGGAAATGAAGGAGTATTAGCCTTAATGTCTGATAGTACAAATGCAGAAAGAAAAGGTTTCACAAACTCAGAAAGTACTATAGGAGAAGTATTTGATAATCTATTCGTAAATTGTAGAAAAAGAATAGTTATAGCTACATTCTCATCAAACGTTCATAGAGTTCAACAAATTATAAACTCATCAGTAAAATATGGTAGAAAAGTTGCTATATGTGGTAGAAGCATGGTAAAAGTAATAGAAACAGCTTCTAAATTAGGCTATATGGATGTACCAGAAAATACAATAGTAGATATAGACTTAATAAATAAATATCCAGAAGAAGCTTTAACAATAATAACAACAGGTTCACAGGGAGAACCAATGTCAGCATTAACAAGAATGGCATCAGGAGAACATAAAAAAGTTCAAATTACACCAAACGATTTAGTTATAATTTCTGCAACACCAATACCAGGAAACGAAAAATTTGTATCAAAAGTAATAGATGACTTAATGAAAATAGGAGCAGAAGTAGTATATAGTTCATTACAAAATATACATGTATCAGGACATGCTGCTCAAGAAGAACAAAAATTAATATTAGCACTTACAAAGCCTAAATATTTTATACCAGTACATGGTGAATATAGACAATTAGTAGCACATAGTGATACAGCAAAATTAATGGGAATACCAAATGAAAATATATTCATTTTAAATAACGGAAAAGTACTAGAATTAACACAAGACGAAGGAAAAATAACAGGTAATGTTCAGAGTGGAAAAGTATTAATAGATGGTTTAGGTATAGGAGATGTTGGAAATATAGTTTTAAAAGATAGACAACACCTATCTCAAGATGGATTAATAGTAGTTGTAATATCTATGAACAGTGAAGGTCAAGTAGTATCAGGACCAGACATAATATCAAGAGGATTTGTATATGTAAGAGAATCAGAAAACTTAATGGAAGAAATAAAAAGAATTGTTAGAAATACTTTGTCAAATCTTGAAGACAATAATGTAAAAGAATGGGTAACAATAAAATCTACAGTAAAAGATAAAATAAGAGACTACTTATATCAGAAGAATAAGAGGAATCCAATGGTGTTGCCAATAATTATTGACGCATAATATATGGTTGGAAGATAATCATCATTTGGCGTTGTTACTGCTCAGTCGATTTCCATTCAACGTACATTAGTACGCCTCATGGAATATCTCCTTCGCGTGCCTAGCCAAATAATAATTCTTTTCCAACCTATCATAT
The DNA here is from genome assembly GCA_022795675.1 of Clostridia bacterium. Taxonomy (GTDB): domain Bacteria; phylum Bacillota; class Clostridia; order TANB77; family CAG-508; genus CAKPSH01. The sequence goes on along the minus strand of JAAWHY010000007.1, from coordinate 5,904 downwards.
TGATAATAATTAGGAGAGGAATGAAAAATATGGATTATAAAGATTTAGCAAATTTAATATTTCCGGAAATAAAGGATATATCATATTATGAAGAAAAATATCCTACAAGAGAATTACCAGAAGGAGCAATAGTAACTAGATTTGCTCCTAGTCCAACAGGATTTGTACATATAGGAGGGTTATACTCAGCGTTAATTGCAAGAAAAGTTACAGCACAAACAAACGGAGTGTTCTTTTTAAGAGTTGAAGACACAGACCAAAAAAGAGAAGTAGAAAATGGTGTAACAGGAATAATAGAAGCACTAGCAAAATTTGATATAACACCAGACGAAGGAATGAAAAATGAAGAAGAATCCTTTGGAAATTATGGTCCATATAAACAAAGCCAAAGAAAAGAAATATATCAAGCTTATGCAAAATATTTAATAGAAAATCGATTAGCATATCCTTGTTTTTGTACACCAGAGGAACTTGAAGAAATGAGGAAAAAACAAGAAGAAGCAAAAGTAATACCAGGATACTATGGAGTTTGGGCTAAATATAGAAATCTTCCAATTACAGAAGCTGCTGAAAAAATAAAAAATGGAGAAGAATATATAATAAGATTGAAATCTCCAGGAGATGCAGAAAGAAAAGTAAAATTTAAAGATTTTATAAAAGGAAATGTAACATTCCCTGAAAATAACCAAGACATAGTAATAATAAAATCAGATGGACTACCAACATATCACTTTGCACATGCAGTTGATGATCACCTTATGGGAACAACACATGTAATACGTGGAGATGAATGGTTATCATCATTACCAGTACATGTTCAATTATTTCAAGTTTTAGGATTTAAAGCACCAAAATACTGCCATATAGCACCAATATTAAAAGAAGAAAATGGAGCAAAAAGAAAATTAAGTAAGAGAAAGGATCCAGAAGCAGCAGTTGAATATTATGCAAAAGAGGGAATTCCATCAGAAGCAGTAAAGGAATATCTATTAAACATAGCAAATTCAAATTTTGAATTATGGAGAAAACAAAATAAAAATGCTTCAATAGATGAATTTGAGTTATTATTAAATAAAATGAGTGTAAGTGGAGCATTATTTGATATGGTAAAACTACTAGACATATCAAAAACAGTGATATCAAAATATGATGCAAAAACAGTATATGAAAAAGCATTAGCATGGGCAAATCTATATGATAATGACTTAAAAGAATTATTAGAAAAAGACACGGGATACACATTAAAAGTATTAGGAATAGAACGTGGAAATGAAAAGCCAAGAAAAGACATATCAAAATGGTCTACAATAAAAGAGAACATAGAATATATGTATGATGATAGATATTTAAACAAAGAAATAGAATATGAGTATCAAAAAATAAATGACAAAGAAGAAATAAAAAACATAGTAAACACATATATTGAAAGATACTTTAATATATCAGACGATAAAGAAACATGGTTTAATAAAATGAAAGACTTAGCACAAGAATTTGGATATGCAAGAGAAGTAAAAGAATACAAAGCAAATCCAGAAGTCTTCAAAGGGCATGTAGGGGACATATCAACTGTCATAAGAATCTCATTAACAGGAAAAGCAAATACACCAGACATGTATGAAATAATGCAAGTACTAGGAAGAGACAGTGTAATTACTAGACTTAAGTTAGCCGTTAACGACGAAGGAGTTTTACGGATAACTTATGCAGCTGAACGAAGTGAAGCTGTAAACAACAAAAAAGCCGTTAACGACGAAGGAGTTTTACGGATAACTTATGAGCTGAACGAAGAAACGCTGTAAACAATAGAAATAAATTAAAATCATTGAAACCGTGGTACTCTTTCATAGAGTACCACGGTTTTTATAAAATTGTATAGAAATATATTGAAATAATATAAAAATGGTATATAATAAGATGTACTAAATGAAGTACAATTACATATAATTTTTAATATAAAATAAAAGGAGAACAAAATGATAAAGAACTATTTTAAAGACTGGACGAAATTTGAATTGGTGTTTTTAGTATGTGGTTTAACTGTTTCTATATTATCATCTATAATATTTAAAGGAACTATAATAGATACTTTATATACATCTCTATATTTAATAACAGCATTATTAATGTCAAAAGGAAAAGTTGAGTCTTACTTTGTAGGATTCATAAGTGTATTTTTCTACGGAATAGTATCATATAATCAAGGATATTATGGAGAGTTAATAATAACAATATTTTTAACATTTCCAATAATGATAATAGGAATTATAAGTTGGCTAAGAAATCAAGATAAGGAAGATGATGTAGTAATCATTAATAAATTACCACCATCAGAAATAATTGTAGCATTGGTTTCTCAATTAATATTATTTTGGATATATTACTTTCTATTGAAAGCCTTTAATACAGATTTATTAGTATTAAGTTCTATATCAGTTGTGACAAGTGTCTTAGCAAGTTATTTTGAGGCTAGAAGAAGTGAACTATCATTATTTTGTTACATAGCAAATGATATAGTTATAATTACATTATGGATAATTCCAGTAATAGCAGGAGAAACCGCATTAGTTTCTGTATTAGTAGGACCTATACTATTATTAATAAATGATATATATGGAAGCTACAATTGGAGAAGATTAAAAGAAACTCAAAATCAAAAAGAGATAAAAAAAACAAATAGTTAAAATTTTTATACAAAAGGAATAATATAAAATATATTCTAAAACTAAATTCTACTTAGTCTTTTAGTGGAATTTACTTTTAAATTTAAGGGGATATTTATAAAATTTCATAAGGACTTGCTAATTTTGGGGGATTATGGTATATTATATATTATTTGAATAGGAGGTTTTTTCAGATGTGTGGAATCGTTGGATACATTGGAAAAAATAAGGCAAATGAAATATTAGTAAATGGACTTTTAAAATTAGAATATAGAGGATATGACTCAGCGGGAATAGCAGTAGTAGAGAACAAAGAAATAGTTTGCAAAAAAGATATGGGAAGAGTACGTAACCTATATAATTTAGAAGGAATAAACGAATTAAAAAGTACAATAGGTATTGCACATACTAGATGGGCAACTCATGGTAAGCCATCTAAAGTAAATGCACACCCTCATTTAGATAATCATAACATGTTTGCAGTAGTACATAATGGAATAATAGAAAATTATAATGAATTAAAAGAAGAATTAATAGAAAAAGGATATAAATTTTATTCTCAGACAGATACTGAGGTAATACCAAATCTAGTTAATTACTATTATAATGAAGAAAAGGATTTATTAAAAGCTGTAAATAGTACTTGTAAAGATTTAAAAGGTAGCTATGCAATTGAAGTAATATCAAAAGATGAACCTGATAAAATGGTAGTAGCTAGAAAAGATAGCCCCATGGTAATAGGAATTGCAGGAGATGATAAATTTATCGCATCAGACATTCCAGCAGTATTAGAATATACAAGAGATTTTTATTTATTATCAGATGGAGAATTCGTAGAATTAACAAGAGACAAAATAGAGTTTTATGATGAAAACTTAAACAAGATTGACAAAAAAATTGAAAAAATAGAATGGAGTGAAAAGGCAAGTTCAAAAGAAGGATATGAAGACTATATGTTAAAAGAAATCTATGAACAGCCAAAAGCAATAAGAGAGACCATAGGTTCAAGACTAAAAGAAAATGAAAAATGTCAATTTGATGATTTAGAATTAGATAAGAATTATTTACAATCTATAAACAAAATAAAGATAGTTGCTTGTGGTACAGCAATGTATGCGGGGTTAGTAGCAAAAAACACCTTTGAAAGATTTCTAAAAATAGATACAGAAGTGGAAGTTGCCTCTGAATTTAGATACAGAGATCCATTAATAGATGAAAAAACATTAGCAATATTTATAAGTCAATCTGGAGAAACAGCAGATACAATAGCAGCACTAAAACTTGCAAAACACAAAAAATGTAAGACCATTTCTGTAACAAATGTAATAGGAAGTTCTATAACTAGAGAGGCACATTATACAATTTATACACATGCAGGACCTGAAATTGCAGTAGCATCAACAAAAGCATATACATCTCAAATTGTATTATTAGAATTATTAGCAATATATTTTGCAGAAGTATTAGAAGTTTCTAGTGAAGAAGTACAAAAATTGAAAAATGATATACAAGATTTACCAAAAAAAGTAGAAGAAGCTTTAAAAACAGAAAAAGAAGTAAAAGAGCTAGCAAATGAAATTTATGAGCAACAAGATGTATTCTTCATAGGAAGAGGGATAGATTATACAGTAACTAGAGAAGCATCATTAAAACTAAAAGAAATATCTTATATTCACTCAGATGCTTATCAGGCAGGAGAACTAAAACATGGACCAATAGCTTTAATTGAAAATGGAATAACAGTTATTGGAATTATATCAGACAAAAAGCTTGTAAAGAAAAGTGTTAGTAATTTACAAGAGGTAATAACAAGAGGAGCAAATGCAATAGTAGTTACAGATAAAGACTTAAGTAAATACAATTTCAAAAAAATAATAAAAGTACCAGAAACAAGCAAATTAATTTCACCAGTATTAACAGTAATACCAATGCAATTACTTGCATATTATGTTGCGAAAGCAAAGAAGCTAGATGTAGATAAACCAAGAAACTTGGCAAAATCAGTTACAGTTGAATAAAAAATAGAAACTCAGACATTTATACTAATCATAAATATGTTGTATTTTGATTGTAGGGACACGGTTTACCGTGTCCTTTATTGGAATTCTTAAAGTTTATTTTTTGTTATTGAATAATGGTTTTAATCACATAAATTTGTGTCTGTTGAGATGATAAATTTTTAGGTAATATTTAAAATTGTAGAGAAGATGTAGGGACGCACAGTGTGCGCCCCTACAATGGTTACAGTAAATTCATATTCAGAAACCATTATCCTGTAACTATTTTTTTATAAATATTTAGAAAAACTATTGTACTTTATGATTAAAGTATGATATATTTTAATGGAAAAAAGTGGCATTGGAGGTATGAGAATATGGCAAAAAGAGCAAGTAGAGCAAAAAGATATGATGATGAGAAAAAACTAAACTATAAAAAGGTATTTGCAGTTTTAATACTATTTATAGTAGTTATAATGTTTATAGTAGGAATAAAAAAACTATTTACAACAGGGATGACCTCAACGGGAAAAATTACAGCAGTCAATTATTTTCCAGTTTATAGTAATGGGAAATGGGGAGTAATAAGTTCTAATGGAAAAACAGTAATTGAACCTCAATATGAAGAAATGCCAGTAATACCAAACAATTCTCAACCACTATTTGTGTGTACATATGATGTAGACTATGAAGCAGGAACATACAAAACGAAGGTAGTAGATGATAAAAACTCTGACATAATAACAGGATATGATAATGTAAAATTTGTAGATTATATAGATGAAAACGGTGAACTTTCATATCTACAAAATGTATTAATAGTACAAAAAGATGGAAAGTTTGGACTTGTAGATTTAAAAAATAAAGAAATATTAGATATTAGTTATGATGAAATATCTATTTTAAATGGTGTAGATAATAGTATATTAATAAAGAAAGATAACAGTGTAGGTATTTGTGATTATGAAGGAAATATAATTATAAATCCAGAATATAAAGAAATAAAAGCAATAGGAAATAGTTACAAAAATGGATATATAACAGTTAATAATGAGGGGTTATATGGTATAATAGACTTTAATAAAGCAGTTATATTTGAAAATAAATATATAGACATAAAGCCTGTATATTCATCTAATAAATATGCAGTAAAAATAGATAAAGTATATAAAATAATTGATAAAAATGGAAACATATTAATAGATAAAAGCTTTGAAGACATAAAAGATATAAATGACTCAAAT
>JAAWHY010000006.1 GCA_022795675.1 Clostridia bacterium | reverse complement strand
ATACATATTAATATGTATATGCTGTTTTTTTGCACATTGGGGACGTAAAAAAATGTGCAAAATCCAATTAAAAAGGAGACAAAATGGAAATTCTGCAATATTTCCCATTAAGGATTAGAGAGAAAATAAATAATAAATTAGGACAAGATTATAGTGATTTAGAAGAAATAAGAATAAGGGTAAATTGTCCTATAATTTTAAAATTTAATAATAGAGAAGAAATCCTCCAAGATAAAGTTACAAATGAAGACACAAAAGAAATATTACAATTTGTATGTGAAAATTCTATTTATGCTTATCAGAATGAAATAAATCATGGATATATAACAATAAGGGGAGGGCATAGAGTAGGTATTACAGGAAATTGTGTTATAGAAAACGATAAAGTAATAAATATTTCACATATATATAGTTTGAACTTTAGAATATCAAAACAAAAAATTGGAGCAGCAAATGAAGTTATTAAACACATTATTGATATAGAAAATAACAATATATTTACTACTTTAATAGTTTCTCCTCCAGGAGCAGGAAAAACTACAATTTTAAGAGATTTAATAAGGCAAATCAGCACAGGCATTGATTACATAAATTTTAAAGGTAAAACAATAGGAGTAGCAGACGAAAGAGGAGAAATTGCAGCAATGTATAAAGGAATTCCACAAAATGATGTAGGAATAAGGACAGATATATTAGACAATGTACCAAAATGGGTAGGAATGGAAATGTTAATAAGATCTATGGCACCACAAATAATAGTTGCAGATGAGATAGGAAATATAGAAGATGTAAATGCGATTAATTATGCTACATCATGTGGTGTAAAAGGGATTTTTACAGCACATGGTGAAACTTTAGAAGATATAAATATGAATTTATATTTAAGAAAAATAATAGAATTAAATATATTTGAAATAATAATTTTTCTAGACAAATCAAATAAGGGAAGGATAAAGTATATATATCATTTAGACAAGTTAGAAAAAGATAGTTCTAAAAAGTACAAGCACTGAATATATATATTTAGAAAGGGGAAATTGAGTATGTTATTTATAAAAAGTATTATATTATGCTCAATATTTGGTGGCTCCACATTGATAGGAATAATGTTATCTAATAAATATAAAAATAGAACAATTCAATTATGTGAAATGAAAAAAGCCCTCAATTTTTTTGAGGCAAAAATAGAGTATACATATGAGCCAATAGCAGATATTTTTGTAGAAATTTCCAATAATATAAAACGAGAAATTGGGAGTATTTTTAAAGTGGCAGCAGTAAAAATGAAGGAAATGTCTGCAAAAGATGCTTGGGAGCATTCTGTAAATATATCACAAACTAATTTACTCAAAGAAGATTTAGATATAATTAAGGATTTTCGGAAAAATTTTAGGACAAACTGACTTACAAGGGCAAATTGGTAAAGTAAAACTTACATTAGACTTTTTAGAAACACAGATACAACATGCACAAACAGAAGAAAATAAGAATAAAAAATTGTACAAGACTTTAGGAGTTTTGACAGGTATGGGACTAGTAATAATTTTAATTTAACAATTATTTTCAATATAGTTTTATATTTTATAAAGTAAGAAATAAAAATGAAGGAGATTAAGATGGACATTAATTTATTATTTAAAATTGCTGCAATAGGAATTTTAGTCGCTGTATTGCATCAAGTATTGGTTAGGGCTGGTAGAGAAGACCAAGCAATGATGACTACATTAGCAGGACTAGTTATAGTTTTAAGTCTAGTAATCAAAGAAATCAGTACATTATTTGATACGGTTAGAACTTTATTTAATTTATAATAAGGAATGATATGTAGATATGGATATTATTAAGATTATTGGAATTGGATTAATTGCTGTAATTATAGTTATTATTTTAAAACAATATAAACCAGAATTTACTGTATATATATCAATTTGTGCAGGTGCAATTATCTTAGGGCTTGTTATGACAAGAATAAGTGGAATAATTCAGCTATTAACTGAATTATCAAACAAAGTAAGTGACACAAATGGATTTCTAACAGTACTAATTAAAATTACAGGTATTGCATTTTTAACAGAGTTCGCAGTAAGTATATGCAAAGATTCAGGTGAAAGTGCTATTGCGTCAAAGGTAGATTTAGGAGGAAAAATAATAATAATATCCATGTCTATACCTATAATATCGGCATTACTGGAAACCATTGTGCATGTTTTACCTTAAAAAATTGAAAAATAATTGCCATTTCGCTATGTTGTTCTTCGAAAGAAAATCCTCAACATGCAACAGCATGCCTCCAGTATTTCTTCTTGAACGCCTTGCCAAATAACAATTATTTTCCAATTTAATGTGTTCTTTAAAAAGGAATGAGAGTAGAAATGAAATTAAAAAGAATTTTATTGATAATGGTGGTATTAGTATTTACCATACCAAGTAAATCTCTAGCAAGTGAGGAGATAATAGAATCTGCAGAAGAAATGTTAGATATTTCGTCATTTATATCAGAGGCACAAAAATATACAGAAGATGTTTTTAATGACATAAATTTTTCAGATATATTAAACTCTGCTATAACCGGAGATATAGATGAAACAAGTGTTGCAAAAAAAATAGTAAATCTTTTAGGAATTGAAATGAGAAAACAAATCACTATGGTTGGAAGTATAATCATAATCATAGTAATACATAGTATTTTAAAAAGTGTAAGTGATGGATTAGATAATGGAGGAATTAGTCAAATTACATATTTGGTGCAATATATATTAATTGTTACATTGATAATGACAAATTTTGCAGGAATAATTTCTAGTATAAAAGATACAATTCAAAATTTAGTTGGCTTCTCATATTCATTAATTCCACTATTACTGGCATTAATGATGATAACTGGAAGTTTAGTAACTGCAAGCACTGTACAATCTATTTTGCTAATAATGATTACTTTTATAGGAAGCTTTATTTCAACTTTTTTATTACCAATGGTTCTTATTGGAACTTCTTTAGGGATAATATCAAAAATTTCTGATAAGGTTCAAATAGATAAAATCGCAAAAACTTTTAAATCTAGTGTTGTATGGATATTAGGAATTGCATTAACAATATTTACAAGTGTATTATCATTAGAAAGTAGTTTAGCAGGTCATGTTGATAAAATTACTACAAAAACAACGAAAGCGGTTGTATCAAATGCAATTCCAGTTGTAGGAAAAATCTTAAGTGATACAACAGAAATGGTATTAGGAAGTGGGATAGTTTTAAAAAATGCAGTTGGAATAATAGGAGTAATCGTAATAATTGGAATATGTGCAATGCCCATTATTAGACTAGCAGTACTTACGGTACTGTATCATATTTTATCAGCGGTATGTCAACCTATAGCAGATAAAAAAATAGTAGATATTATAGAACAAATGAGAGATACCTTTAAAGTATTACTAGCAATGGTATGTTCAATATCTGTTATGCTAATAATCGGTCTGACAATAGTAATAAAAATATCAACAATTTAAGAAAGGGAGAGATATAATGATTACATATATAAGTTCATGGGCACGTCAAGTAATAGTAACTGTTGTAATTGCAATTATATTAGAAATGATATTATCTCCTAATAGCAAAAGTACAAAATATATAAAAACAGTAATAGGAATATATGTTGTATATACAATTGTCGCTCCAGGATTAAGATTAATAGGAGGAAAGAATTTAGACTTTGCTAATATAGATTATGAAAATTACTTAACAAGTAGTGATATATATCAAAATCTAGAAAAAGATGTGGGAAAAATAGAAACTGATAGTTTTGAAGAAACATATAAATTAAATTTAAAACAAGATATGGAAAATAAATTAAGAGAAAAGGGATTTATTGTAAGTAATATAAAATTAGAAGTTAACTTAGAAGAAAATAATGAACAATATGGAATAATTAAAAATATAGAACTTAATATATCAAAAAAGGTAAATGAAGATAATAATAAAAATGAGGAAAATGAAATAGCAGTCAATAAAATAAAGATTGGAGAATCAGATAATTCAACAATAAAAAAAGAATTAACAGAAGAAGAGGAGCGTGAGATAAAAATGTTTATGAGTGAAGAATATGGTATAAACAACAAACAAATTTCTATAAAGTAATTACACAATAATGTTTAAAATGATTTTAACAATTCTTTTCCAACATGTGTTGGTATCTTAGAAAGGAATGATATGAAATATGTTAAAAGAAAAAATGCAAATGATAAAATCTAAATATCAAGGAAAAACAGATAAAAAGAAGATAGAAAGTCTAGTTGTATTTATAATAATATTAATAGTAACATTAATTGCAATAAATACAATTTGGAAAGATGGAAATAAAACCAAAGATGATAAATCAGAAGAAAGTTCAGGCTACAAAATATTAGCAGATAATACAGATGATAAGAAAAAAGTAACAGTAGACGAGTTAGAAACAAAATTAGAAGAAATATTATCAAAAATGGAAGGAGTAGGAAAAGTAAATGTAATGCTTACATACTCCAAAGGAAGCGAAATAGTACCAATGCAAAATGAAAACTCAAAAGTATCAACAACACAAGAAACAGACTCAGAAGGTGGCACAAGAGTGATAGAAGAAAAAGATACATCAAAAGAAATTGTATATTCAGATGGTTCAAAAATAGAAACACAAACAGTAATAAACCCAGTAGTAAAAGGTGCAATAGTAATTGCAGAAGGTGCTTCAAATGCAACCGTAAAAAGTAATATAATATCAGCAGTAGAAGCGATTACAGGGCTCGCTACATACAAAGTCCAAGTCTTTGAAATGAATTAATAAATATATAGAATTAATTATTGTAGGGGCACCGTTTTGGGGAATACCCTATAGGATTGACACCACTGTGCCCTTATGAATGAAAATGATATACACGAAAGGAAGAGATAAATTATGAAAATAATTAAAAAGAATGAATTAACCATATTGGTTATAGCGTTAATGTTAGTAACAGCAGGATATTTAGACTATATAGGAAAAAACAAAACAGAACAAGTAAGTTCAGAAATCATAAATCAAGAAGAATTAGCTTCAAATCCAAGCACAGAAGAAGAAATTGCAAAAATAGGAGATGCAAAATTAGTAAGTGATAATCAAGAACAAACACAAGAAGTATTTATTGAAGAAGAAAATAATGATGAACAAAAAAAAGATGAGAAAGAAGATGATGGGTACTTTGTATCAGCTAAATTAGATAGAACAAATATGTATTCACAAGTCATAGAAAACTATCAAAAAATAATAGAAAATCCAAATGTATCAGAAGATCAAAAGGCAATTACTACACAAGAAATTGCAAGAGTAAATAAAGAACAAAATTCAGTAATGATATCAGAAAATCTATTATTAGCAAAAGGATTTGATAAATGTATAATATTTATAAATGACAAAAGTATAAGTGTAATCATCGGAAAACAAGATTTATCACAAGAAGAAATTGCTCAAATTCAAAATATAATATCTAGAGAACTAGAAGCAAGTGCAGACAATATACATATATCTGTAAAATAGACCATTTTGCCTTCTAAAACCCTCCGTCAGCCTTCGGCTACCACCTCCCTTCTGTAAGGGAGCTGTCACGAAGTGACTGATGGTTCTTACACAAACACGAATTTATATAATGGGCTGTGAATTGTAACACTAGAAATCCAAAAATCTAAAAAAAATAAAAAAAAGCTATACAAAGAATATAATTTATGTTATACTAACATAGAAATTTTAATAATGTAGATATTTCTTACATTATTAGTACGAGAAAAATCAGAAAGAAGGAAGGATTTAAATGAAAAATTTAAGAAGAACAAAAATTACATGTACAATAGGACCAGCAGCAGAACCAGAAGAAATGCTAACAAAATTAATTAACACAGGAATGAATGTTGCAAGAATTAACTTCTCACACGGAGGATTTGATGAAAATGCAGAAAAAATCGAAAGAATAAAAATGATAAGAGAAAAATTAAATCAACCAATCGCACTATGTTTAGATACTAAAGGACCTGAAATAAGAACAGGAAAACAAGAATCAGGAGATCAAAAAGTAGAAATAAAAGAAGGACAAACATTTACATTTGTTAATGAAGAAATTGTAGGAAATGAGACAAAAACATCAATAAGTTATAAAAATTTATATCAAGATGTTAAACCAGGTGCTAAAATTTTAGTAGATGATGGAGCTATTGAATTTGAAGTTAAAGAAGTAGTTGGAAAAGATGTTGTTTGTAAAGCCTTAAATACAGGAATGTTAGGAAGTAGAAAAACAGTTAACATACAAGGAGTTGTTGTAAATTTACCAGCACTTGCACCAAAAGACATAGATGATATTACAAACGGTGCAAAAGCAGGATTTGATTATATATTTGCTTCATTTGTTAGAAGACTATCAGATGTTCAAGAAATAAGAAAATTATTAGATGAAAATGGTGGAGAAAAAATAGGAATTATTTCAAAAATTGAAAGCCAAGAAGGAATAGATAATTTTGAAGAAATATTAGAAGCATCAGACGGAATTATGGTTGCAAGAGGAGATATGGCAGTTGAAATACCATATTACAAAGTTCCAGCAGTACAAAAACATTTCATTAAGAGATGTAATGAAGTAGGGAAACCAGTTATAACAGCTACACAAATGCTTGAATCAATGACAAAAAATCCACGTCCTACAAGAGCAGAAGTTAGTGATGTTGCAAATGCTGTCTATGATAGAACAAGTGCTATAATGTTATCAGGAGAATCAGCAATGGGAGCACACCCAGCACTTTGCGTTGATACAATGGTTAAAATATCTGAAGAAACAGAAGCTAATGTAAACTATGAAAAAAGATTCTATGAAAATAGATATGATCCAGAAACAGCAGATGAAACAAAAACACTAGGATATACAACATGTATTACAGCAGCAAATATAGATGCAGATGCAATTATAGTATGCACAAAAGATGGAGAAGAAGCAAGAATGATAGGTGGTTTATCACCAGTATGTCCAATAATAGCAGTTACAGACGACAAGAAAACATATAATAAAATGTCAGTATATGGTGATGTATTCCCAGTTTATATGGAAACAAAAGAATGTGGTTGCAAAACAGTAGATGCTGCTATTGAACAATTAAAAGCTAGTGGAATCTTAGAAGCAGGAGACAGATTAGTAGTTGCAGGTCATAGAAAAGATGAAAATAAAATTACATTAGGAAAAATAATAGATGTTAAATAAAAAAATGAGGGGGTAGCCCTCATTTTTTTACATCCTTATTAACCTTTTTGTATAATCCAAATTGGCATGAGAATTTTTTCTATAACCAAGAGTATATATATCAGTTGATTTAATATCCTTTTGTAATAAATTAAGAATTTTTTTATTTTTACATCTATCAGTAAAATGTTTTACTGATGTAATAATTTTCAATTTTTTATTAGATTTTGATATAGTAGACAAAAGAGATTTTCCAGCTTCAGTAAAGCCCAAAACACGAATATAAGGAATATTTTCTTGAACAAAATTCATATCCTCTTTTGTGTAGCCCAATAAAGCATAAAGTAAAATCCTTTGAATTCTAGTTCTAGTAAATCTTTTTGATTTTACCTTCTGTATTAATTCCTCTAAAGTATTACAAGTAGAAGCAGCTTCCTTAATAGAATTTTCTAATCCTTCAGAAACAGAAGGCAAATTAGCTATATCTTCCTTTGACATACATCTTAATAAAAATAAAATTTCTTTCTCAAAATCTTGTAAACCACATACAAATTCACCAGAACGCAAAGCCTCCATCAATATCTCATAAGAAGATTGAGGCATTGATGAAAATAAATTATCATAATCATTATTATAAATCATTTCACGTATAGCAGTTGCACTAGCAAAGCCATTAATGCTTTCTAAGGAATTATATTCAGCAAATTGTCTTTTAATTGTTAAAGGTCTTATTTTACAATTATTCTTTTTTAAAGCTATTAAATATTCAAGTCCAAGAGTGTTATTAGGACAGTTTAAAATATTAGAATATTTAAGAATGTCATTCAAATATAAAAGTAGAGCATTTTCACGAGCCTTTGGAAAAGAAATTCCTTTGGATAATTCATGTTGCAATAATGCCTTAAATTCAGGAGGTTCATTTGATAAAACATTAGCAAATTTTGAAAGTATTTCCATACTACCACATTCACTTCCAAATGATAAATGATTAACCACTTTTATGGATTTTAGTGTTTTTATTGCACTAGATGCAAAGTTTTCAGCACTAGAAACACTACAAAGAACAGGTAATTCAATTACTAAATCTATTCCGTTTTTTAGTGCCATTTCGGTTCGTTTCCATTTATCAATTAATGCACAGTCACCTCTTTGAACATAATTCCCACTTAAAATCAAAACAGTACGTTTGGCATTAACAAGTTCAATAGATTTATGTAATTGATATAAATGACCATTATGGAAGGGATTATATTCTCCAATTATTCCTAAAACAGATTCCAAATTAACCTAAACCTCCTTTACTTAAAAAAAGATTATTGTTATAATATCATATAATTAATAAAAAAACAAGTTTTGAAAAATATATAATAAAAAAGGAGAACTTTATGGAAAAAGTTATTATTTATACAGATGGAGCATGTTCAGGAAATCCTGGTCCAGGTGGCTGGGGGACAATACTTATGTATAAAGATTACAAAAAAGAATTGTCTGGAGGAGCAGACAATACAACAAATAATATAATGGAAATCACAGCAGTATTAGAAGGCTTAAAAGCATTAAAAATGCAATGTGATGTAGAGGTTTATAGTGATAGTGCGTATGTAGTCAATGCTTTTAATAGTAATTGGATAGAAGGATGGAAAAAAAATGGATGGAAAAATTCTCAAAAAGAAGAAGTAAAAAACAAAGAATTGTGGCAAGAATTAGATTTATTAGTAAGAAAATATAATGTTAAATTTATAAAAGTTAAGGGACACAGTACAAATAAATATAATAATAGATGTGATGAATTAGCACGAAATGCGATAAAAAAATGAACTTCACTACTATATAAAAAACCATAAATATTACAATAAAATTACAAGAATATTACAGAAATATTATATTTTTTGGTTCATATTGAAAAAAAATGGAAAATGAAATATAATATGCATATACAAATGAATGGAGGATAAAATGGAAAGTTTTGCTGAGTATATCCTAAATGAGAATAACTATCTTAGAAAAATAGAAATTGCATATTATTTGCATAAAAAAACAAATATATTTTTTGATAAGTCAGTTATATGTAAAGCTGAATTAGCAAGAAGATTTGTAGAAACTATGGATTTAGATGTAGATGAAAATTTAATTATAACAGCATGTTTATTATATGCAAGCAAAAAGACTATGGATCCTACAAATTTTGAGAAATTTAAATTTTATGCAAAAGATGGAGCTAAATACTTATCACAAGTTGGATTTGATGATAGATTTTGTAGAATATGTGAAGGTGTAAATAGATATAGTGGATTAGAACCACGAGAACCAGAAAGTGATATTTTAGAAATAGTAGATAATTTAGGAGTCTTACTTTTAAATAAAGAAGATAACAGTTCATATAATATTGGGCAAGCCATGCAAATATTAATAAATGAAAAACTAAAAGATGTGCCAAACAGATATATAAATGAGTTTAAAGAGTTTATATATAAAGAAGAGGGGGTTACAGTATAATATGCAAAATATTGAAAAAGTAAGTAAAAAAATAGAAAATGGAAATAATAAAAAAACTAGTAATACTATAACCAAATTTTTTACATACATAAATAGAGAAAAACCTTCAATAGCAGCAATAACTAGAAAATATAATTTTGAAGAAATTGAATTAAAAAAACAATAACAAAAGATAAAGAAAAGAAATCAATATATAATGAAATTGATTTCTTAGATGTTAAGGGTACGATGAATCGTGCCCTTTAGTAATATAAGGAGGGAATTGATTATATGTACGAAATATTTGCAGATCTACATATTCATATTGGGAGAACAAAAAATAATAAACCAATTAAAATAACAGCAGCTAGAAGTTTAAACTTTGAAAATATAGCAAAAGAGTGTGTAGAAAGAAAAGGAATAAACCTTGCAGGGATAATAGACTGTGCATCACCATATGTGATAGAAGATATAGAAGAATTTCTAAAAAATGGTGAAGCCTATGAAATAGAAGATGGAGGAATAATATATAAAGACAAGCTTTGTATAATATTAGGAAGTGAGATAGAAACATCAGAAAAAAGGCCTGATGGAAAAAAAGGATGTGCACATAATTTATGCTATTTTCCACATCTAAAAGACATAAAAGGATTTTCAAAAGAAATGGAAAATCATATATCAAATATAACATTAAGTTCACAAAGAGCGGACATATCAGCATATGATTTAATTGATATAGTAGAAAAATATAATGGAATATTAATACCAGCACATGCATTTACACCACATAAGAGTTTTTATGGTCATTGTACAGATAGATTAGAAAAAATTTTTAAAGAAAAATTTAATAAGATATTTGCGATAGAATTAGGATTAAGTTCAGATACATATTTAGCAGATCAAATATCAGAACTAGAAACACGCACATTTTTAACAAATTCAGATGCACATTCATTACCTAAAATTGCAAGAGAGTATAATAAAATCCAAATTGAAAATATTAGTTTTAAAGAATTACTAAAGGCATTAAAAAACGAGGATAACAGAAAAGTATTATGCAATTATGGACTTAATCCGAAACTTGGAAAATATAATAGAACATATTGTGAAATCTGTGAAAAAACAATAGAAGGACAAGCTCCAGTAATAAAATGTGATACTTGTGACAGTAAAAATATTACTATGGGAGTTTTAGATAGAATTGAAATGATAAAAGATAAGAAATTAAGCAAAAGTCCTAACTTCAGACCACCATATATATATCAAATACCATTAACATTTATACCAGGACTAGGGGGAAAAACAATAGAAAAACTTTTGGCTCAATTTGGAACAGAAATGAATATATTACACAAAATAGAGAGTGATGATATAGAAGCAGTAGTATGTGAAAAAACTGCAAATCAAATAATACTAGGAAGAGAAGGAAAACTAAAATTACAAGTAGGAGGTGGCGGTGTATACGGTAAAGTATGCGCTAACTAAAGGAGTAAAAATGAAACAAATACATTGAATTTATAGTATATCTGTGATAAAATACAAAACATGTAGAAAAAAATCGAATGGAGGTACGCAAAATGGCAGAATACTCACCTATGATGCAACATTATATAAATATGAAAGAAGAATACAAAGATTGTATTTTATTTTATAGATTAGGAGACTTCTATGAAATGTTCTTTGATGATGCAATAGAAGTATCAAGAGAATTAGAACTTACATTAACAGGAAAAGAATGTGGAATGGAAGAAAGAGCTCCTATGTGTGGAATACCTTATCATGCAGCAAACGTATACATAGCAAAACTAATAGAAAAAGGATATAAAGTTGCAATATGTGAACAATTAGAAGACCCTAAAAACACAAAAGGAATGGTAAAAAGGGGAGTAGTAAAAATAGTAACTCCAGGAACAGTATTAGACGAAACAGTATTAGATGAAAAGAAAAATAATTATATAATGTCAATATATAAACAAGGATTATTCTTTGGACTAGCAGTATGTGATGTATCAACAGGAGACTTTTATGCAACACAAATAAAAGAAACAAATAACTTTGCAAAATTATTAGATGAAATAGCAAGATATTCACCAGTAGAAATTGTAACAAATGATTTGATGAGTTCTACAATGGAGGAAATGGCTAAAATTTCTCAGAGATTTGAAAATTGTTACATATCTAAATATGAAGAAAAATATTTTGATATAGATATAGAAAAAATAAAAAGCAAACATCAAATATTAGATATGAAAGATAATGAAATAACAGAGTACAAAGATAAATTATTATTAGTATCAGCAGTAAATGCTTTACTTACATATATAACACAAATGCAAAAGATGGAAATAGAAAATATAAATGCAATAAGAATATATAACACAACAAGATATATGGCATTAGACATTACAGCAAGAAGAAATCTAGAAATAACAGAAAGAATGAAAGACAAAAGTAAGAAAGGAACTTTGCTTTGGGTATTAGATAGAACTTTAACATCAATGGGGGGAAGACATTTAAGGAGATGGATAAATGATCCACTTATAGATATAGAAGAAATACATAATAGACTTGGTGCAGTAAAGGAACTAAAAGAAGACTTAATACTAAAAGCAGACATTGGAGAAAACTTAAAAAAGGTATATGATATTGAAAGACTTGTGGGAAAAATTGCATATGGAAGTGCAAATGCAAGAGACATGGTATCGTTAAAAAACTCTTTAGGAAAATTGCCAGAAATAAAACAGATATTAAGCACTACAAAATCTACAATGCTAAAAAATCTATATGAAAACTTAGACGAAGTAAAAGAAATTTATGAACTAATAGAAAAAGCAATAGTAGATGACCCACCAATAGTAATAAAAGAAGGAAATATAATCAAAAATAGCTATAATGCGGAAGTAGACAAATATAAAGAAGCCACCACAAATGGAAAGAAATGGTTAGTAGAATTAGAAGCAAAAGAAAGAGAAAAAACAGGAATAAAAAATCTAAGAATTAGTTACAACAAAGTTTTCGGATATTATATAGAAGTTACAAAATCATACTTAAATTTAGTACCTGAAAACTACACAAGAAAGCAAACTCTATCAACAGGAGAGAGATATATAACAGAAGAACTAAAAAAATTAGAAGAAGATATTTTAGGAGCAGAAGAAAAATTAGTTGAATTAGAATATAATTTATTTATAGAAGTAAGAAACAAAATTGCATTACAAATAGACAGAATACAAAAATCAGCAAATATAATTGCAACATTAGATGTGCTAACAGCATTTGCAACAATTGCAGAAGACATGAACTATACAATGCCAGAAGTAAATGATGGAGCAGAAATAATAATAAACAATGGAAGACATCCAGTAATAGAAAAAATGTTACCAAGAGGAAACTTTATAGGAAATGATACATATTTAAATAAGACAAGTGATAGACTATCAATAATCACAGGACCTAACATGGCAGGAAAATCAACATATATGAGGCAAGTAGCACTAATAACCTTAATGGCGCAAATAGGAAGCTTTGTACCAGCAGACGAAGCTAAAATAGGTGTAGTAGATAAAATATTTACAAGAGTTGGAGCATCAGACGATTTAAGCATGGGAGAAAGTACCTTTATGGTAGAAATGATGGAAGTTGCAAACATCTTAAAAGATGCAACCAGTAACAGCCTAATAATATTAGATGAAATAGGAAGGGGAACTTCAACATATGATGGGCTTTCAATAGCATGGGCAGTAGCAAAATATATATCAGACACAGAAAAATGTGGAGCCAAAACACTATTTGCAACACATTACCATGAACTAATAGAACTAGAAAATGAGCAAGAAGGAGTAAAAAACTATTCAATAGCTGTAAAAGAAAAAGGGGAAGACATCATATTTTTAAGGAAAATAGTAGAGGGTGGAACAGACGAAAGCTATGGAATACATGTAGCAAAACTTGCAGGAGTACCAAAAGAAGTACTAAAAAATGCAAATGAAATATTAAAAAGCTTAGAGAGAAAAAGTATGCTAGGACAAAAGAAAATGGAAAAAGAGAAAAAAGATGAAGTAGCAGGACAATTAAGTATGTACAACTATAAGATAGCAGAAATAGCACATGAAATAGACAAAATAAATGTAGAAGAACTAACACCAATAGAGGCATTAAATATATTAGTAAAACTAAAAGAACAAGCATCATAGTTCGCACAAAATTGCCATTTGACTGTGTTGTTCTACGAAAGAAAATCCTCAACGTACATGAGTACGTTTCCGGTATTTCTTTCTTGAACGCCTTGCCAAATAACAATTTTGAGCGAACCATAAATTACGATATAGGGATACAAAATTTGATAAACATGGATGTAGGGGCGAGTATTGCACGTCCGTTATAGTAAAAATAGTCCCCTGATTTGAAAATTATGTAAAATTATGCTATAATATAGATATAGTGCGTAAAGAACGCAATGTAAAAATTAAATAAGATTTTATTAAAAAGGAGAAAACAGATATGAAAAAAAGAAATTTTGTACGGAATTTAGTAGTAGCAGGTGTTGCAGTAGCTTTATCGGGCTGTGGTAAACAAGAGTATAATGTAACTATACCAATCGAAAATCCTCATGATAACATTACCTATGAGGTGAAAACTATCCAGAAAAGCTATTATACACCCTCTGATGAGGAACGGCAGTTTGCATACCTTATGGCATGTGCTCAGGCACACGGTGAAGAGTCCATCATCCAAACGATGGTAACGAACGTCGCTATTAACAGGGCAGAAAGGGATGAAAAAAACCTGATTGATGTTTTCACTGAAAAAAATCAGTTCTCAGGAATTCACGACGGTGTACCATCAATCATGGAAAAAAATGAAGATGGTACAGCCACATGGGTACCTGTAACAGAGGATATGCTGACTGATGAGCTCAAGAAAGCAGTGGACTTAGCCTTTGAACAGGACTTTACAGAAGGTGCAATGCACTACTACAAAATTTACTCCAATTCTAAGGATTGTATGCCGAAAGAATTTATTCAGGAAGGAGACTGGATATTCTTTAAGGAATTCTAAGTAGCCAATTTCTAAAAAGCCAGAAGGAGGAAAGCATTTCCTCGCTGGCTTTTCTCCGTTTTATATAAAAAGTACAGAATATTAAGTGGTAAAAACTTTGCTTTTCTGCAAAGTTTTTTCAATATTTTGAAAAAACTTGACTATAATATATAAAAGAAGTATAATGAAAATATAGTTGGAGGAAAAATCTATGATAGAAAGAGATAATTATTTAAAAATATTAAAAGACTTTAAAGATAAGCAAATAATAAAAGTAGTAACAGGAATAAGGAGATGTGGAAAATCTACTTTAATGGAATTATTTCAAAAATACTTAAAAGAAAATGGAGTAGAAGAAAATCAAATAATTTCAATAAATTTTGAAGACCCAAATTTTGAAGAATTAACTGATAGAAAAAAGTTATATCAATATATAAAAGGAAAACTAATAAAAGAGAAAATGACATATATATTCCTAGATGAAATACAAAATGTTAAAGAATTCGAAAAAACTGTAGATGGGTTATTTATTAATAAAAATGTAGACATATATATAACTGGTTCTAATGCATATATGTTATCATCTGAGCTTGCAACATTACTTTCTGGAAGATATATAGAAATTCAAATGTTACCATTATCATTTAAAGAATATATATCAGCTTTTGAGGATAGAACAGATTTATCAAGAAAATTCAGAGACTATCTAAGATATAGCTCATTTCCTCAATCAATAGAACTATATAAAGCAAATCCAGAAAATATAAATATATACTTAGAAGGTATTTTTAATACAGTGGTCTATAAAGATGTAATATCAAGGAAAGGTATTTCAGATAAAAATGTATTAGAGAGTATAATAAAATATTTATTTAATAATATAGGAAGTAATTGTAGTATAAAAAAAATAAGTGATACCTTAACATCCATGGCAAGACAAACATCATACAATACAGTGGCAAATTATGTAGAAGCATTAGTAGATAGTTATATTTTATATAAAGCAAATCGATTTGATATAAAAGGAAAAGATTATTTAAAAACACAAGAAAAATACTATATAGTGGATATTGGACTAAGATATTATTTATTAGGGAAAAGAGCAGGTCAAGACATGGGACATATTTTAGAAAATGTAATATATCTTGAATTATTAAGGAGAGGATATAAGGTATATATAGGTAAATTAGATGAATTCGAAATAGACTTTGTAGCACAAAATTTTGAAGGTATAGAATATTACCAAGTAGCATTTTCAGTAAGAGATGAAAAAACATTAGAAAGAGAGTTAACACCACTAAGAAAAATAAACGATAATTACCCAAAATATATAATATCATTAGACGATGATTTAGAAGCAGACTATGATGGAATTAAAAAGATAAATGCGATAGATTGGTTATTAAGTTGAAAAAATAAAATAATTGTGATAAAATACAATACATGTTTATTTGGAAGGAATGGAATTTAAGGTGGAAATAAACGAAGAAATAGAATACCAAAAAGAATTCATAAATAGAACAAAAAAATTAAATGAAGGCAAAAAATTAACATATAATATCCTAACTATGGGTTGTCAATTAAATGAAAATGATTCCGAAAAATTATGTGGAATGATAGAAGAAATGGGATATACTAAAATAGATGAATCAAAACAAGCAGATTTAGCAGTTATGAATACATGCTGTGTTAGAGAAAATGCAGAAGACAGATTATTTGGAAAGCTAGGAGAACTAAAAAAATCCAAAGAAGAAAAAGGAACAATAATTGCAATTGGCGGTTGTATGATGCAAGAAAAACATATTCAAGAAAAGATAAGAAAAAGTTATCCTTATGCAGATATCATATTTGGAACACACACATTACATAAATTTCCAGAAAATTTATACAATGCCTTAAAAGAGAAAAAAAGAATAGAAGATGTTATAGACATAGATGGGGAAGTATATGAAAACCTTCCTATAAAAAGAAATGATAATTTAAAAGCATCTGTTACAATAATGTATGGGTGCAATAATTTTTGTAGTTATTGTATTGTACCATATGTTAGAGGAAGAGAAAGAAGCAGAAAGCCAGAAAATATTATAGAAGAGGTTAAACGCCTTGCAAATAAAGGTTATAAAGAAATAACATTATTAGGTCAAAATGTAAATTCATATAATGGTGGAGAAAACTATAATTTTGCAAATTTATTAAAAGATGTAAATAAAATAGAAGGAATAGAAAGAATAAGATTTGTATCTCCACATCCAAAAGACTTTACAGATGATGTAATAAAAGCAATTAAAGAATGTAACAAAGTATGTAAGATTATACATCTGCCATTACAATCAGGAAGTACAAGAGTTTTAAAAGAAATGAATAGAAAATACACCAAAGAGCAATATTTAGAATTAGCACAAAAAATAAAAAAGGAAATACCAAATGTAGTATTTTCAACAGACATAATAGTTGGTTTCCCAGGAGAAACAGAACAAGACTTTGAGGATACATTAGATGTAGTAAAAAAAATAAACTATGAACAAGTATATATGTTTATATATTCAAGAAGAATAGGGACACCAGGTGATAAAATGGAAAATCAAATACTAGAAGAAACAAAACATAAAAGATTTGATAGATTAAAGGAATTAGTAGAACAACAAACAGAAAATAATAGTGAAAGATATATTAGAACAAAACAAAGAATTCTAGTAGAAGGTATAAGTAAGAATAATAATGAGATGTTAACAGGAAGAACAGAAACAAATAAAGTCGTAGTATTTGATGGAGACAAAGATTTAATAGGAAAAATAATAGAAGTTGAAATTGTAAGAAATGCAGTATGGTATTTGCAAGGGCAGATAAACGCACATAATTTATTAAAAATAGAATAATTTTAAACAAACTATAATATATGTTATATTATAAATCATATAGGGAGGAATGATTATAATTATGGAAGAAATAATAGGAATAATCATGGCAGCAGGAAAAGGAACTAGAATGAAAAGTGAAAAAGCAAAATGCGTACATAAAATATATGGAAGAGAAATGGTAAAAAGAGTTGTAGATGTAGCAAAAGAAGCAGGAATAAATGATATTATAACTGTAGTTGGACATAAAAGAGAGCAAGTAAAAGAAGTTTTAAAAGATTCTGTTAAATATGCATACCAAGAAGAACTTTTAGGTACAGGAGATACAGTAAAACAAGCACTTCCGCTTTTAAAAGGAAAAAAAGGCAAAGTAGTAGTTTTATCAGCAGATGTTCCTATTATAAGACCATCAACTTTAAAAAATTTAATTAAGAAAAGTATAAAAGACAAAGAATATGCAACAGTTTTAACTGCAATTTATGAAAATCCAACAGGTTATGGGAGAATAATTAGAGATATTGGTGGAAATGTTAAATCTATTGTTGAAGAAAAAGATGCTAATGAAGAAGAAAAATTAATAAATGAAATAGGTGCAGGAGTTTATTGCTTTGATATTGAAGAATTATCTTTAGCTCTAAATAAAATAAATAATAATAATGCACAAGGAGAATATTATTTACCAGATGTTATAAAGATAATGAATGAAAAAGGTTTAAAAACAGGTGCTGTTATTATAGATGATAATACAGAAATACTAGGTGTAAATGATAGAGTCCAATTAGAATTAGTAACACAAATTTTAAAACTTAGAATAAATACAGAATTAATGGAAAAAGGTGTTACCATTGAAGATATGAACTCTACATATATATATGATGATGTAGAAATAGGAATAGATACAGTAATACATCCTAACACCACAGTTAAATCAGGAGTGAAAATTGGAAAAAACTGTGAAATAGGACCTAATGCTTATATAAGAGAAAACTGTAAAATTGCGGATAATGTAAAAGTAGGAAGCTTTGTAGAAATAAAGAAAACCATTATAGGAGAGGGAACAAAAGTGCCACATCTAAGTTATATGGGAGATTGTGAAATAGGAAAAGAAACTAATATTGGTTGTGGAACAATTACATGTAACTATGATGTACATAAAAATAAGAACAAAACAGTAATTGGAGATAATGCCTTTATAGGATCAAATGTAAACTTTGTTGCACCAGTAAAAGTAGGAAATGACGTTTTAGTAGCAGCAGGATCTACAATAACAGAAGATATACCAGATGGTACTTTAGCAATAGCAAGAGAAAGGCAAATAAACAAGGAAGAATGGAATAAATAAAATAAATGTATGGACGCCGTTTGGGCGTCCATTTTTTAAGAAAACACTTAATTTGTTCTTAAATCCAACATCAAACAATATAATATATAAATAAGGAGAAAAAAGATTATGAATAGAATATATTATTTTGACCATGCAGCAACAACAGCTGTTGATGAAGAAGTTTTAAGAGAAATGATACCATATTTTTCATATAGTTATGGAAATCCATCATCTGCATATACAATAGGTAGACAAAATAAGATGGCAATACATGTAGCAAGGCAAAAAGTAGCAAAAGCAATAAAAGCGAAATCAAAAGAAATATATTTTACAGGATGTGGAAGTGAAAGTGATAATCTAGCATTAAAAGGAATAACGTATGCAAATAGTAAAAACAAAAAGCATATAATTACAACTAAGATAGAACATCATGCTATATTAAATACCTGTAAAACATTAGAACAAGAAGGAATAGAAGTAACATATCTAAATGTAGATAAAGACGGAAAGATAAATTTACAAGAATTAGAAAATTGTATAAAAGACGACACAATATTAATATCAATAATGACAGCAAATAATGAAATAGGAACAATCCAGCCAATAAAAGAAATAGGAGAAATTGCAAGAAAACATAAAATACTATTTCATACAGATGCAGTGCAAGCAATAGGAAATATAAAAATAGATGTCGAAGAAATGAATATAGATTTATTATCAATGTCAGCACATAAATTCTATGGACCAAAAGGAGTAGGTGCATTATATGTAAAAGACGGAATAAACTTTAGGGAAATACAAGATGGAGGACATCAAGAAAATGGTAAAAGAGCAGGAACAGAAAATGTAGCAGGAATAGTAGGAATGGGAAAAGCAATAGAACTGGCATATGAAAATATAGAAGAATACAATAAAAAACTAATAGAACTAAGAGAATATTGTATAGAAAAATTGCAAAGCAAAATAGGCAAAATAAAAATAAATGGAGCGAGAAAAGATAGATTACCAGGAAATATAAATATATCATTTTTAGGAGAAGACAGTTCAGATTTATTGTTAAAATTAGACGAAAGAGGAATCTGTACATCAGCAGGCTCAGCATGTAGCACAGGAGATTCAAGCCCGTCACATGTGCTAATGGCAATAGGATTAAATAATGAGGAAGCAGAAGGAGCCCTAAGGATAACACTAGGAAAAGAAAATACAAAACAAGACATAGACTATTTGATTAGTAATATTGTAGCTATTACAACATTTAAGCAATAAATATATTGTAGGGGCGACCATCGGTCGTCCGCCATTGAAGGTTAAACAAACAATATATATAAAAAATATCAAATGTATTGAAAAAAATTTTCTTTTATGGTATAACGTTGTTATAAAAATATAGAATGAAGGATTATATGAAAAATATAAAAGATTACAATTTAGACGAATTAAAAGAAGAAATGATTTCAATAGGAGAAAAAAGCTATAGAGCAGAGCAAATATTTAAGTGGATATATGTAGAAAATGTAACTGATTTTAATGAAATGACAAACCTTTCATTAGAATTAAGAGAAAAATTAAAAAATAATTATACTTTAGATATATATAAAATTATAAAAAAACAAGAATCTTCAGATGGTACAAAAAAATATTTATTTGATGTCCTAGATGGAAATGCCATTGAAACAGTACTTATGCAATATAAACATGGATACAGTATATGTGTATCATCACAAATTGGATGTAAAATGGGTTGCAAATTTTGTGCCTCAACAGGAATAGCATTTATAAGGAGCCTTACAGCAGGAGAAATTGCAGAACAGATATTAGCAGTACAAAGAGATACAGGTATTAAAATATCTAATGTGGTATTTATGGGAATAGGAGAGCCTCTTGACAATTTTAATAATGTTATAAAAGCAATAAGAATTATAAATAATCAAAAAGGTTTAAACATAGGTGCAAGACACATAAGTATCTCTACATCTGGATTAGTTCCAAAGATATATGAAATTGCAGACATGGACTTACAATGTACATTATCAATATCCTTACATGCGACAACAAATGAAAAAAGAAGTAAAATGATGCCTATAAATAATAAATATGGAATTGAAGAATTAATGGAGGCATGTAAATATTATATACAAAAAACTAACAAAAGAATATCATTCGAATATGCTTTAGCCAAAGATAACAATGACAATTTAGATGATGCAAGAGCTTTAGTAAAGCTCCTAAAAGGAATGTTATGTCATGTTAATTTAATACCAATAAATAAAATTGAAAATGGTGAATTTGATACAAGCACTAATGAAAATGTTATGAAATTTAGAGATTACTTAAATGATTGTGGAATAGTAGCAACAATAAGAAGAGAATTAGGCGATGATATAGAAGCTGCTTGTGGGCAGTTGAGAAGGAAAGAAGGAGGCAACAGATGAGGATTTATTCAGGGACGAGCGTAGGAAAAATTAGAGAAAAAAACGAAGACTATTATTATGTAAGTGAAAATGACTTAAAACTTTTTATAGTTGCAGATGGAATGGGACGGATATAATGGAGGCGAAATTGCAAGTAAAACAGCAACAAATACTGTAAAAGAATATATAGAAAACAATATAGAAAATGCTAGAGGAGAAAAAGAGAAAATTTTTAACATTATATATAAAGCAATGGAATATGCTAATAATATAGTGTATGAAAAATCACAAGAAGATGAAGAACTATTAGGAATGGGAACAACAATGGAAATCTGCTTAATAATAGAAGATAAATTATATATAGGACATATTGGAGACAGTAGGATATATAGAATTAGGCGAGGAGTAATGCAAAAATTAACAGAAGACCATAGTTATGTACAAGAATTGGTAAATGAAGGAACTATAACACCAAAAGAAGCAGAACATCATCCTAAAAAAAATATGTTAATGAAAGCATTAGGATGTGCACCATTTGTAGAGCCAGATATTATAGAAAGAAGTATTCAAAGTGGAGACATCATTGAAATGAATACAGATGGATTAACAAACATGATATCAGTAAAAGAAATTCAAGAAATAATAACAAAAGAATCTGATAATATAGCACAAGACTTAATTGAAAAAGCAAACAACGCTGGTGGACTAGACAATATAACAACAGTTATAGTAAAAATATAAATATATTATAGATAAAAAATCTTAGGAGGTTTAAGATGGGGCTAGAAGGTAGATTATTAGGAAATAGATATGAAATAATAGAACAGATAGGAAATGGAGGAATGGCAACAGTATATAAAGCTAAATGTCATGTATTAAATAGATATGTTGCAGTAAAAATATTAAGAGATGAATTTACTACTGATGAAGAATTTATAAAGAGATTTAACACAGAGGCACAAGCAGTAGCAAGTTTAACACACCCAAATATAGTATCTGTATATGATGTTGGACATGAAGGAAACTTATATTATATAGTAATGGAATTAATAAAAGGAAGAACTTTAAAAGAAATTATAGTCTCAGAAGGAGCACCTGCTTGGAAGTGGTGTGTAAATGTAGCAATACAAATCGCATCAGCCCTAGAAACAGCGCATAAAAATAATATTATACATAGAGATATTAAACCACATAATATAATAATAACAGAAGATGGAATGGCGAAAGTTACAGACTTTGGAATAGCAAAAGCAGTTTCAAACTCCACAATTACAGCCTTTGGAACAACAATGGGGTCTGTACACTATTTTTCACCAGAACATGCAAAAGGAGGAATAACAGATGCAAAATCTGATTTATACTCTTTAGGTGTGGTAATGTATGAAATGTTAACAGGGAAACTACCATTTGATGCAGATACACCAGTATCAGTTGCACTAAAACACCTTCAAGAACAACCAATAGAGCCAATAATAATAAATCCTACAATTCCACAAGCTATAAATAAAATTGTAATGAAATCAATGCAAAAAGATCCAAGCTTAAGATATCAAAATGCTGGAGAAATGTTAAAAGATTTAAGCATAGCATTAAAAAATCCAGATGCAGACTTTGTAAATATAGATGATACATTAAGAGATTATCCTACACAAACTATATCAACTATTTATTCAAAACCAATAGAAGATAAAGTAAAAGAAAAGGAGAAAGATATGGAAAAAGAAAAAAAGAACAAGTTTGCTGCTTTTATAGGAAGACACAAAATAATTTCAACAATAATAGGTCTTATAATCTTATTTGCCTTAACTATAGCAATAACAAGTTTTGCATTTGATGTGGCAACACCTAAAGATGTATTAATTCCAGATTTAGTAGGTTTAAGTTTGGATGAAGCAAAATCGAAAATAGAAGAAGCAAAGCTTGAAATAGAAGTCGAAGAAGAAAGATATGATGCAACAATAGAAGCAGGCAAAATAATTTCTCAAGATCCAATATACAAAGAAAACTATAAAATAAAAGAAAAATCAAAAATTAAAGTAATTGTAAGTCTAGGATTAAAAATAGTAAAAGTACCTAAAGTTACAGGAAAAACACTTGAAGAGGCAAAAGAATTACTTGAAGAACAAGACTTAATAGTAGTTGTAGAAGAAGAACCAAGTAAAAAAATAGAGGCAGGATATGTAATTAGTCAAGATGTACCAGAAAACGCAGAAATTGGAGCTGGTTCAACAGTAACAATAACAGTAAGTACAGGAATAGAAAAAAGTTTAGTTCCAAATCTAATGGGAAAAACAGAAGCAGATGCAAAAAAAATGATTGAAGAAGCAGGATTAACTTTAGCCACGACATTAACAGCAGAAGATACTACAAAAGACAGTGGAGTAGTATTAAAGCAAAGCCTTAATGCAGGTGATACAGTAGAAAAAGGCTCTAAAATAACAATTACAATAAATAAAATAGAAGAATTTATAACAGGAACAATTAATCTAAACTTGAAATCATTATTAGGAACAAGTATAGAATATATAGAAACTGAAGAAGAAGACACAGGAGAGACAATTAAAACAGCAAAAGTATCAGAGGTAAAGATTGTAGCAGGAACAGATACTATTTATTCAAAGAAAGTAGCACAAGATAAAACAGATATAACAGCAACAGTTACAGGAAAGGGAACAGTAACAGTAAAAGTATATGTTGATGATGTTATAAAGAAGACTACAACAATTAATTTAAATCAAAACACAACATTAACAATTGAATAATATTATTGAAAGGGCACGGGGTTACCTGTGCCCCTTGTAATAAAATGAATAGGAGAATAAATGCAAAAAGGATTAATAATAAAGAATATAACAAATACATATTATATAAAATCAGGAACAACTATTTACGAAGCAGTAGCAAGGGGAAAATTTAAGCAAGAAGAAATAACACCAACAGTTGGAGACAATGTAGAAATAGAGATTATAGATGAACAAAATAGAAAAGCAATAATTGAAAATATAATAGAGAGAAAAAACTTTTCAAGAAGACCAAAGGTAGCAAATCTAACAGGGCTAATATGTGTTATAGCAACAAAACTACCAAAGCCAGATCTATTAATGTTAGACAAGCAATTAGCATTTGCAGAATATTTTAGTATAAAACCTACAATTATAGTAAATAAAATAGATTTAGATGAAAATACAGCATTAGAAATAAAAAATGAGTATTCTAATATAGGGTATAAGGTAATAATTACAAATGCAATAACAGGAGAAGGCATAAAAGAAATACTAGATAAAAATCAAGAAGACCTCCAGATAATTGCACTTTCAGGAAATTCGGGAGTTGGAAAGTCATCAATAATAAATAAAATATTAAACAAAAATGAAGCAGTAGCAGGAGAAATTAGCACAAAGAATAGAAGAGGAAAAAATACAACAACCATTACAAGTCTTTATGAGATAGAAAAAAACATCTATCTTGTAGATACGCCAGGATTTTCAACCTTTGATATTAATGAAATAGAATCAAACGATTTAGATAAATACTTTATAGAATTTAGGGATTATTTAACACAATGCGAATATCAAGGATGTTCTCATGTGAAAGAAGAAAATTGTGGAATAAAAAGTGCAATAGAAAATGGGAGAATATCAAGAAATAGATATGATAGATATGTAAAAATATATGAAGATTTAAAATACAAGGAGGAACATAAAAAATGGTAGAAATATCAACATCAATATTAAGTGTAGAAAAAGAAAAAGCAACAAGAACTTTTTATGATTTAGAAACTGCACATACTGATTATTTTCATATAGATGTTATGGATGGAAAATTTGTACAAAATAATACTCATGAATTAATGAAGGAATATGCAAATACTATAAAACAAATCTCAAATATACCATTAGATATACATCTAATGACATACAATGTAAAGGATTATATAGAGCAATATATAGACTTAGAACCTAATATAATAACATTTCATATAGAATCAGTAGAGTCCAAAGAAGAAGCATATGAAATAATAAAATTTATAAAAGAGAACAATGCAAAAGTAGGAATATCTATAAAACCAAATACAAAAGTAGAACAAATTTATGAATTTCTACCATATATTCATATGATATTAGTAATGACAGTTGAACCAGGACTTGGTGGTCAAAAACTAATTCCTGATACATTAGAAAAAGTAAAAAAACTAAAACAATATATAGATGAAAATAATATTGAAATAGACATAGAAGTAGATGGTGGAATAAAATTAGAAACAGCAAAGATGGCAAAAGGGGTAGGCGCAAACATTATTGTATCTGGTAGCTATATCATAAAGTCAGAAGACTATAAAAAAACGATATCAGAATTAAAAGAATAAAAAAATTTAAAAAATCTTGCATAAATACTAACATTGTGATAGTATAATTCTATTAGAAATAGTTAGACAAGAGAAAAAATGAAAAGGAGAGAGAAGAATGAAAAAGAAAATTAGCTTAGTGTTAATAGCTTTAATTATTTTGGTATCTATATTAGGTACATTTTGTTTTGCAGAAGAAATTCAGCCTAGAACATCAGAAGAAGATGGGATAATGCCAATATCTCAACCTCTACCAGAAGAAGATGAAACAAATCCAGAAGATGATAACAATTCACAAGAAGACGAAACACCACAATATGATATTACATATTCAGACTTATATGTTTTTGAAGATCAAGACTATGAAATGAATAAACTTATTGATGGAAATGCATATATTATGACAAATGGAGATGTAAAATTCTCAGGAGAAGTAAATGGTTCAGCATTCATTTTTGCAAATGGAACAGTTGAATTTACGGAAGAAGCTTATGTAGCAGACTCATTATATGTATTTGCAAGAGAAGTAAAAGCAAATGGAGCAATATATGATATATATGGTGCAGCTGAAAGATTTGAACTAATGGAAAAAGCATATATAAGTAGAGATATTAAAATTGCTGCAGCAAATGTAAAACTAAGAGGAACAGTTTATAGAGATGTATTTTTAACAGCCGACAATATAGATGTAAAAGATGAAAACTCATCATTATTTGCTGGTGGAGACTTTAATTATACAAGTGGAAAAGAAGCCCAAGGATTACAAGATGTTGTAACATATGGTGAAATACACTTTAAATTAGAAGAAGAAACATCTGTAGAGATTACATTAGCTGAGAAAATAAAAGATTATGCATTCAGTGCAGTTACTTCAATTATATATGCACTTGTAATATATTTCGTGCTAAAATTATTATCACCAAGATTTACAGAAGCAATTACAAAAGACTTAAAAGAAAAATCAATAATAGCATTTGTAGTAGGACTAATAACTTGGGCAATAATATTTATAGCATTTATAATATCTATAATGTTACTATTTACAGCTATAGGAAGTCCAATAAGTATAATTTCATGGTTTATAATGACTATAATTATATATATTAGTTCAGCAGTATTTTCAATTTCAATAACAGGAATATTTAAGGATAAGATAGAAGCAGTTAAAACCAATAAAGTATTAGAAGTATGTTTACTAATGTTAATAGCATTATGTGTATGGATATTACAAAAATTACCATATATCGGTGGACTATGTAACTTTATAATACTTACAACAGGAATAGGATTAATAATAAGAAATATAATAGCTAAAAAAGAAATAGAAAAAACTACAGAGC
>JAAWHY010000005.1 GCA_022795675.1 Clostridia bacterium | reverse complement strand
AAGAAATATCAATAATGAAAGAAAGTTTAAAACAAGTAAACAAAGCAACAGAAGAAGGAAAAGAAGAGTATAGTTATTTACAATCACATATAGAATATTTAGAATTACAGAAAAAATATGGAGTAAACTCATGGCAATCTACAATAGTATCAGATGAGTTATATGATAAAATAATCAATCTAAATTACTATAAAAATGGATTAGTAGAATATGTAAAGGAAAATGATGTTACATTAGAAGAATTACAAAAGGAATATGATGACATTATAAAAAAGCTAGATGAAGGTGATTGGAAGACATTTGCTGAAACAGATTTAGAAAAAATAAAGAAGCAATTAGAATTTACAGAAAATGAGATAAGAAGAGATATGGATACTGATACACTAAATGCTTTAAAGCAAGAAGCGGAGGTATTAAAATTAAAGCTTCAAGTATTAGAATGGAGACTAGAAAAAGATATTTGTTATGGAGATAAAGAGTATGATACTTTATTGACAAAATATGAAGCAAATGGTTCTAGCCTTATAAACTATAATTATATATATGACATAAATGAGGATAATTATAAAGAAAAAGAAGGAAAAG
Source organism: Clostridia bacterium (assembly GCA_022795675.1). Classification (GTDB taxonomy): domain Bacteria; phylum Bacillota; class Clostridia; order TANB77; family CAG-508; genus CAKPSH01. Next base: position 26,926 of record JAAWHY010000005.1, on the reverse strand, counting down.
ATTATGAATATTCTAATAAAAGACAATATCAGGAAACACTAGCAGAATATAATATAGCCAAATACAAAATTGAAAATAATATAAGTTCAAAAACAACAGTATCAGAAACATTAAAAACATTATTTACAGGTGGAGGAGAAGGAATATTATTTGTAATTATGATAGCTTTAATGTTAACAGGAGGAATAGTAAGTGAAGAATTTAACAAAGGTACAATAAAACTATTATTAATTAGACCATACAGTAGAAGAAAAATATTAGCATCAAAAATAATTGCTTGTTTTATTACTTTAATTTTCTCAATAATAATAATAGCAATAATACAAACAATATTTTCTGGAATTATGTATGGATTTGATACAATAAATTCACCAATTATAGAATATAACCATAGAACAAATTCGGTAATATCAGTTAATGGAATTGGTTCAATGTTAATAGGGTTATTACAAATATCTCCATTAGTTATAATATTATCATTAATTGCATTTATGATAGGAACTATTTGCGCAAATACAGCAGTAGCAATTGTAGTAGCATTTTTAGTATATTTTGTATCTAGCATTGTAAATTCATTAGTAATAGAATTTCAAATAAAATGGTTAAGAATTGTTCCGACATTAAATTGGGACTTAACCCAATACATATATGGAAAATTACCTACAGTTGAGGGAATGACATTAGTATTTTCAATACTAATATGTGTAATTACTATAGTTTCACTATTAGTAATAACTTTTGAAAACTTTGTAAGAAAAAATATAAAAAATGTATAATATAAAAGTGTATGAGAGGAAATAAGATGAGTAATATACTAGATAATGTAAATACACCAAAAGATTTAAAAAAATTAAATATAAATGAAAAACAAAAGTTAGCAACAGAAATACGAGAAATGATAATTAATATAGTTTCAGAAAATGGGGGACACTTGGCATCAAATTTAGGAGTAGTAGAGCTTACAATTGCATTACATAGTGTATTTAATATGCCTAAAGATAAAATTGTATGGGATGTTGGACATCAGACTTATGTGCATAAAATTTTAACAGGAAGAAAAGAAAAAATGAATACTTTAAGAAAAATGAATGGAATAGCAGGATTTCCAAAGACTGCTGAATCAGAATATGATAACTTTAATACAGGACATAGTAGCACATCAATATCAGTAGCTTTAGGAATGGCAAAAGCAAGAGATTTAAAAAAAGAAGACTATAATGTTATTGCAATTATAGGTGATGGAGCGTTAACAGGAGGAATGGCATTAGAAGCCTTAAATGATGCAGGAGACTCTAGAAATAATTTAATTGTTATATTAAATGATAATGAGATGAGTATTTCTAAAAATGTTGGAGGAGTGCCAAGATTATTAAGTAAAATAAGAACAAAAAAACTTTACAAAGCATCAAACGATTATATTAGAGACAGGCTTGAGAGAATTCCAATAATCGGGAAAAAATTAAGCAAAGGTATTAAAAGAATAAAAAGAAGTGTAAAACAATTAGTAATACCAAATATGTTTTTTGAAGACATTGGATTTAGCTATTTAGGACCAGTATATGGGCATAATATAGTAGAACTAGAAGACATAATGAAAAGAAGCAAACAAATAGAAGGACCAGTTTTAATACATGTTATTACAAAAAAAGGTAAAGGATATAAAATAGCAGAAGAAAATCCGGATTGTTTTCATAGTACAAGTGGATTTGAAATAGAAACAGGAAAAAGTAAAAAAGCTAAAAAGGATGATTATTCAAAGATATTTGGAGAAAAATTAATAGAACTTGCAAAAAAAAATTCAAACATAGTAGCAATCACAGCTGCAATGAAAGATGGAACAGGACTAAGTAAATTTGCAAACGAATTTCCAAATAGATTTTTTGATGTAGGGATAGCAGAACAACACTCTTTAGGCTTTGCGGCAGGTCTTGCAAGTTTTGGAATGACTCCAGTTGTACCCATATATTCATCATTTTATCAAAGAGCATATGACCAAGTAATACATGATATATGTATACAAAATCTAGGAGTAGTAATGTGTGCTGATAGAGCTGGGATAGTTGGAAATGATGGAGAAACACATCAAGGAATCTTAGATTTATCATTTTTTAATATAATACCAAACCTAAATATAATGGCACCAAAAGATTTTGGTGAATTAGAAGATATGTTAGAATTTGCTATAAATTTGAGAAAGCCAGTAGTAATAAGATACCCTAGAGGAGGAGAAGGACTAACAAAATTTGATAAACATGAAAAAATAGAACTTGGAAAGTCAGAAATAATCAAACAAGGAAAAGATGTAACAATAATAGCAATAGGAAAAATGGTTAATAGGACTTATGAAGTGCAAGAAAAATTAAAAAAAGATAATATAGATGTAGAAATAATAAATGCAAGATTTTTAAAACCATTAGATGAAAAAGCAATCATTAAATCTATAGAAAAAACTAAAAAAGTAATAACTATAGAAGACAATATATTAAAAGGCGGACTAGCAAGCAGTATAAAAGAATTAATAGTTGAAAATGAGATAAACGAGATAAAAATAAAATGTTTTGGATATCCAAATACATTTGTAAAACATGGTTCAACAGAAGAAATTGAAAAATTATATGGATTGGATATAGAAAATATAGCGAAAGAAACAAAGGAGCTAGTAATAAATGGGGAAAAAGAAGAAAAATAAAAGTTGGACTTTAAAAATAATTTATATAATATGTGTTATTATAGTATTCATAGCAGGGTTATACTATGAAAATGGTTATAGAGATATAAACACATTTATTAATGATATAAACAATAAAATTTGTAAAATATCTACAACTATTACAAACAATGTAAATAATACTTTGTCTAATGATAGTGTAGCAAATAATAAAAATGAACAAATAACTATTAAGAATGTCAAAGGAACATTACAAATGCACCTTATAGACGTAGGACAGCGGTGATAGCATACTATTTATACAGGGAACTAAAATAATGTTAATAGATAGTGGAACAAGGAGTAAAGGAGAAACAGTAGTAAATTATTTAAAACAACTAGGAATAAATAAAATTGATGTTTTAATAGGAACACATCCACATGATGACCATATGGGAGGAATGGCAGAAGTAATAAGGAACTTTGATATTGGAGTTCTATATGCTCCAGATACAACAAAAAATAACATAACAACAAGTTGGTATTTAGATTTTTTAGATGCAGTAGATGAGAAAAAAATTAACTGGATATACCCAAAAGCTGGAGATAACTTTGAATTAGGGGAAGCAATAATTCAAATATTAGCACCAAACTCTCCAAAATATGATGAATTAAACAATTATTCTATAGTAACTAAAATTATATATGGTAATATAAAAATTATATCAATGGGAGATGCAGAGAAACTATCAGAAGATGAAATTTTAAAAAATGGGTTAAATGTTGGAGCACAAGTAATAAAAGCAGGACATCATGGAAGTAATACATCAAATTCAGAAAATTTTATAAACTCAGTAAATCCTCAATATGCATTAATATCTGCTAAAAAAGGAAATACATATAATCATCCAACAAAGTCAGTAATGGAAATGTTTGAGAAAAAGCAAATAAAAGTATATAGAACAGATCAAACAGGGACAATTATAATGACTACAAATGGGACAACCATAAACTTTGATAAAGAACCAGGAAATTATTTAGCAGGAGATGAGATGTAGAAATAGTGCTTGAAAAAAAACATGGTATATAGTAAAATATAAGTGAAAACATAAGAGAGGATGAAAAATATGGATAGTGTAGGAGATTTTTTATGTGGAATATTTATGACAATGTATTGGATATTTAGACTAATAGTCACAGCAATATCATATTTACAAATAGAATTTCCATTTGAATGTATAAATACAAATGCTGAAATTTTATTATTATTTTTAACATTAATATGTATAATATGTGTATTTAAAAGAGTAACAGTAGGAGGAATAATATATTTTATTGCATATTGTGCATATTTTGGACCAGATTTATATACAAGAATGAAAGTAGGAGTAAATCCAGATGCTATGGGTAATATAATAGTAGACTTTATAGCAATAATACTAGCAGCAGCAGTAGTTCTAAATATAATTATTAGCAAAACAAGGAAAATATCAAACAAAAAAGGAACGGACTGGTTCTATCAAGGAGAAAAATATGACAGAGAATTAGATGAGCGTGCAGACAAAAATAATTATAGGATATATTAATTTAGAAGTGAGATATGAGAGGTTAGAGGTGCGAAAAGGAAAATAAGCGTGAATTAAAAAATAGAGGTGAAAAGCAATATGTCAAACAAAATAATAGAAGTTCAAGATATAAGCATAAATGTAACAAATATAAATGAAAAAGATTATATCTGTATTTCTGATATTGCAAAAGCCAAAAGCGATAAATCACGAGCTGCTGATGTTATAAGGAATTGGCTGCGTAATAGAAGTACATTAGATTTTTTAACTGCTTGGGAGGAATTATACAATCCAAATTTTAAAGTGTTCGAATCTGAACACTTTAGAAAACAAGTTGGGTTATTAACTTTTACACCAAGTGTAACTGAATGGTGTGAAAGAACAAATGCTATTGGTATGTATTCTAAAATGGGTAAATATGGAGGAACATATGCATATAAAGATATTGCATTTGAATTTGCTTCTGCAATAAGTCCTGTTTTTAAATTATATTTAATAAAAGAATTTGAGAGACTAAAACAATTAGAAAATCAAAATAGAGAATGGGATGTAAAAAGAATATTAACGAAGAATAATTATTTGATACATACTGATGCAATTAAAAATTATATATTGCCAGACAATGATTACTATAAAAATAAAGAATGGTTAAAATATGCTGAAGAAGCTGATATTTTAAATGTAATCATATTTAATACAACTGCTAAGAAATGGAGAGAACTTAATCCAAATTTAGCAAAAACATCTAATGTTAGAGATTATGCATCAATAAATGAATTAACTGTCTTATCTAATTTAGAATCGCATAATGCAGAGTTAATTAAAGAAGGAAAAAGTAAAGAAGAAAGATTTGAGATGTTAAATAAAATTGCTAAATATCAATTAAATATACTTAATAATGCAGAAAAAATAAAATTGTTAGCAAAAGAATGTGAAAATACTTTTAATTGAAAAGAGGAAAAAGATAATGATCAAAGAAACAAAATTGCTTAGTGTTGTTGAATTAATGGATGGGAGAAGAGGAACAGTCGTTGAAGTGTATAAGGAAAAAGAAAAAATACTTGCTTGTGAAGTGGAATTTGTAGATGAAAATGGGAAAACTAGTAGCTTAGAGAGTATAAAAATTGATGAGATAAAAAGGAAACTTAATAAATTATAAAGAATTGTGAGGAAGTGACGAAGTATGAATAATAAAGAAAGTTTACACAAAACTTCAATTAATTGGTACCCAGGTCATATGGCGAAAGCCAAAAGACTAATAGAAGATGATTTAAAACTTATTGATGTTGTAATAGAAGTAATTGACGCAAGAATTCCTATGTCCAGTAGAAACCCTGATTTAAATAAGATGGTAAAAGGCAAAAAGAAAATTATAATTTTAAATAAAAGTGATTTAGCAGACGATATACAAACAAAAAAGTGGAAAGAATATCTTACAAACAAAGATACAATTGCAATAAGCATGAATTCATTAAACAATACTAGAGTAAAGGAAATCATAAATACAATAGAAAAAATTATGGAAGAAGAAAAAGTAAAAGCACTTGAAAAAGGAAGAACAGGAAGAACAATTAGAGTTTTAATAATAGGAATACCCAATGTACGGAAAATCATCTTTAATAAATCGAATATGTAATAAAAATAAACAAATAGTAGGAAATAAACCAGGAGTAACAGTAAAAAAACAATGGATAAGAATAGGAAACAACATAGAACTATTAGATACACCAGGAGTATTATGGCCAAAATTTGAAACACAAGAAATTGCCTTAAATCTAGCATATACAGGAACAATAAAAGATGAAATTCTAGACAACCTAGAAATAGCATATAATTTGTTAAAATATTTATTAAACAATTATAGGAATAAATTGATAGAAGCATATAAATTAGACAATGAACAAGTAGAAGAAATATTAAAAAATGAAAACCAAATGGAGAATGAAAATATAATGGAGGTAATGAGACTAATAGGCAAAAAAAGAGGAGCTATTATTTCAGGGGGGAATATTGACGAAAATAAGACAGCCAACATAATAATAAAGGACTTTAGAGAAGCTAAGATAGGAAAGATAACACTAGAAAAAGTCAATGTTTCGTGAGAAATTTGCTTTGCAAATTTCATTCGACTAATTGACGAAATAAAAACAGCAAATTATTGCTTGTCTGTTAGAATGGAGGTCAGAATTGGAAGAGAAGGAGCAAAGAATAAATAATCTAAACCCATTAACATGGGCATATATAGGTGATGCAGTATATGAACTATATGTTAGAGAGAGATTAATTGAAACAACAAATTTAAAACCACACAAATTACATATAGAAGCGGTAAAGAAAGTTAAAGCAGAGGCTCAAGCAAATATACTACAAAAAATAGAAGAAAAATTAAATGAAGAAGAAAAAGAAATTGTGAGAAGAACAAGAAACACAAAAAATCACCACTTGCCAAAAAATTCAAATATTAAAGAATATATGTATGCAACGGCTTTTGAAGGTTTAATTGGATATTTATATCTTACAGGAAAAGAAGAAAGATTAACACAAATTTTAAATTATTGTGTGTAAAAGGAGAATAACTTATGAAAATTAGAGAAGAAAAAGGAAAAATTTCAACAATTTTTAGTATAGTATTAATAATTATTGCAGTAGTTACAATTTATTATGTATGGCATATATATAGAATTAATGATTTTGGAGATTTTGTTAAAGCAGAATATTCAATAGGTATGTCTAGGTTTACTAGAGATAATAATGTGAAATATTCTAATAAATACAGTTATAAAATTGAATCACAAGAATTCAATGATGCTTTAATATATAGAAATATTGATGTTGAAGAAAATACATTATATAGAGTTTCTGTAATGGTAAAATATGAGAATGTAGAAAACGAGAAAGATGATTCAGAAGGTGGAGTAAATATTGGAATAATGGATACTACCGAAAAGTCAAATAGCTTAATTGGAAATGGGGATTGGCAAAATTTAGTTTTTCAATTTGATTCCAAGAATAGAAAAAATGTAGATATTGCCTTTAGATTAGGTGCTTATGATGATAATTCAAAAGGAACAGTTTGGTTTTCCGATTTTAAACTAGATAAAGGTAAAAAAGATGAAAATAATAATTGGAATTTTATATGTTTAATTATGAAAAATTTAGAAGTAGATATTGTTAAAAACGGAAATAAGACTAAAACAAATTTAAATTTAAAACCATCTGAAATAGCATTAATAGAAAATAATATGAAAAGATTTCAAACTTCTATGAAAGAAATGTCTCGGAGGACTAATGACAGTAACATATAGGACAATCGTAGTAGATAAGCCAATAACATCAATTAGTTATAGTGAAGATTATGGTAATTATATTGCTACATCTAACATAGAAGAGATTTTACAAAGATATGTTGATGATGGAGGAATTGAATATGATCATATATTTGTAGCCTACAAACTTGGAGAAGACTTACATGAAGAACGTATAAGAACAGGAGACTGGATAGGTCTTCGGAGGAATGACATATGAAAAAGATATAGGATTTTCAAATATAAGAATTCCAAATGAAAATGCAGATTTATTATATACATATTCGAACTTTAATACCTTTCCAGAAGAAGTATTTGTTCACGAATTTTTACATAACTTAGAAAGGATAGAAAATGAATGTAAAAATAATATACCAGAACTGCACTCTTATGAAAAATATGGTTATTCCGAAGATGATACAGAAGGTCTAAAAAAATGGTATATTGACTATATGACGTCTAATATAAGTAATAAAAATATAGGATTAAGTAAAGAAGTATTTTCTATGAAACCTGTACATGATAGTTACTTTGAAACTTCAATAGATTTAACACAAGAGAAATTTCATGAACCTGAAAATTTAGGAGAACATATAAAAGCATTAATTGAAAAGATAAAAAATTATTTAACTCTTTAGGAAAGGAATAACAATGAAAGTATCAGAATTTAATTATAATTTACCAGAAGAATTAATAGCACAGACACCAATAAAAAATAGAGATGAATCTAGGTTAATGATTTTAGACAAGCAAAAAGAAACTATAAACCATAAAACTTTTAAAAACATAATAGATTATTTACAACCAGGAGACTGTTTAGTAAGGAACAATACAAAGGTAATACCAGCTCGTTTATATGGTAAAAAAGAAACAGGAGCAAATGTGGAATTTTTGCTTTTAAACAGAATTGAAGGAGATTTTTGGGAAGTAATGGTAAGACCAGGAAGAAAGTTACCAGTAGGAACAAAAGTAGCTTTTGGAGAGGGATTACTAGAAGCTGAAATATTAGAACTACTTAATGATGGAAATAGAAAAGTTAAATTTTTTTATAATGGAATATTTAATGAAATATTAGATAAGATAGGTTTAATGCCATTACCACCATATATAAAAGAAAAATTAGAAGATAAAAAAAGATATCAAACTGTTTATGCAAAATATGAAGGGTCAGCAGCAGCCCCTACAGCTGGTTTACACTTTACAGAAGAACTATTAAGAAAAATAGAAGAAAAGGGAGTAGAAATTGCAAATGTGACATTACATGTGGGCATAGGAACATTTAGACCTGTAAAAGTAGAAAAAATAGAAGAACATGATATGCACTCAGAACATTTTTATATAAAAGAAGAAGATGTAGAAAAGATTAATAGAGCAAAGAAAAATGGGGGAAGAGTTATAGCAATTGGGACAACCTCATGTAGAGTTCTAGAATCAATAGCTGATGGAAATACCGGATTAGTAAAGCCATATGAAGGAGATACACAGATATTTATATATCCAGGTTATAAATTTAAGTGTATAGATGGACTAATAACAAACTTTCATTTACCAGAATCTACTTTAATAATGTTAGTATCTGCACTAGCAGGAAAAGAATATATAATGAAAGCTTACAATGAAGCAGTAAAAGAAAAGTATAGATTTTTCAGTTTTGGAGATGCAATGTTTATAAATTAGAAAAGGGTTAAAGATGTTTCTTGACTAAATTGATGTAAAGAGTTAGAATAGAAGTCGAAAATAATAATTTACTAAATTATAAATGTTAAATTTATAAAAAATATAGATATTGGAAATAAAAGGAGGTAATGGTATGAGGTTACATGCAGAAGATTTAAAGGAAGATAGCAAATTAAGAGTAAACAAACCAAAAGAACATAACAATAGTACTATTATAGGAGTAATAATTGCAATAATAGTTACATTACTTATTATTTTTATAATAATAGCAGTAATACAAGATATAAAGCCTATAGATGAAACTACAAAAATATATGTAGATGGAAAAGAAGCTCAAATAGAGACATCTATATTTTTTATAGAGAATAATAAGGTATATGTTAATGTAAAAGGAATAGCAAGTTATGTAGGTTATGAATCACATAGTGGAGAATATAAGATAGAAGCAGAGGATCTTAATAAAGTATTTGTAGAAAATAAGCAAGAAACAGCTTCAATGTTTCTAAATTCTACAATTATTAGTAAAATAGAGCCAAATGCAAATGATGAATATAAAAATTATACAATGTCTGAACCTGCAAGAGACGTAAATGGAGAGATATATGTTATATCTGATGGAATTGAAATAGCATGCAATATAAAATTAGAATATGATTCAGCTAAAAGGAACATTAATATAAAAACTTTACCATATATTTTTGAATTATACAATAATGCAGTACAAAATCTAGGTTTTACTGGAGTAAGTAATGAGTTCGAAAATCAAAAAGCAATATTATATGATAGAATAGTAGTACAAAATTCTGATGGAAGATTTGGTGTTATTAATGGTAATGGTACTGAAATAATTGGTACAAGATATGCAAATATCAAATTTGATGAATATAATAAAGAATTTACAATAACAAATGCATACGATAAAGTAGGAATTGACTACATTGATGGAGATACAAAAATCAATGTTAATTATGATGAAATTAAAAGTATCCATAAGGATAAAGGACTATATTTAGTAAAAAGTAATGAAAAATATGGAGTAATTGATAGAAATGAGAGAATCATTATACATATTGAGTATGATGATATAGGAGTTGATATATATCCATATATTACACAGGCTATTAGAAAAACTGAAGACACAAATAATAATTATAAAAATGATAATGATACTCAAAAAAAAGAAATAGTTAAGCAATATGTATTTTTCGATTCACTTATAGCTGTAAAACAAAATGAATTGTGGGGATTCTTTAACTTAAATGGAGATAAAGTATCCAATATAAAATATGCAGATATAGGGTGTAAAGTAAAAGAAATAGAAGAAGATGATAAAAAATATAACAAAGATAATAAGCCTACAACTCCAGCTAAAACTACAGGAAATTTATTATTAATAGATGAATATGAATTAATTATAGTAGAACAAAATGAAAAGTTTGGTTTAATAGATACTTCTGCAAAAGAATTATTTAGACCAGAAGCTGAAGATATGTATTCTATTACTGATGCAGGAGTTAAATCATATTATATGTTGTATAATGGAAGAATATATAATTTGGAAAAAGATATATTTAATGAATTAGGATTAACTAAGAAGACAGAAAAATAATGTAATTAATATGCATATGAAAGGATTGATATAAAAATGAAAATAGGAATAGTAGGACTTCCAAATGTAGGGAAAAGCACAATGTTTAATGCAATTACAAATGCGGGTGCAGAATGTGCAAATTATCCATTTTGTACAATAGAGCCAAATATAGGAGTAGTTGCAGTTCCAGATGAGAGATTGGAGGTTTTAACTAAAATATATAATCCACAAAAAACAACATATGCAACAGTTGAATTCGTTGATATTGCAGGATTAGTAAAAGGTGCAAGTCAAGGTGAAGGTTTAGGAAACAAATTCTTATCACATATAAGGGAAGTTGATAGTATAGTCGAAGTAGTACGTTGTTTTGAAGATTCAAACATTGTACATGTTGAAGGAAATATTAATCCATTAAGGGATATTGAGACAATAAATTTAGAATTGATTTTAGCAGATATTGAAACAATAAACAAAAGATTAGAAAAAGCGACAAAAATGTTAAAAGCAGATAAAAAATATCAATTTGAAATAGATATTTTAGGAAAAGTTAAAAAAGTTTTAGAAGAAGGAAAATCAGCTAGAACTATAGAATTTACAGAAGAAGAAAAGACAATTATAGAAGATACATATTTATTAACAAATAAGCCAATACTATATATAGCAAATGTATCAGAAGATATGTTAGAAAATGCAGAGACTCAAGAATATGTAAAACAAGTAAAGAAATATGCAAATTTAGAAAAAGCACAAGTTATACCACTTTGTGTTAAAATAGAAGAAGAATTATCATTATTAGAAGGGCAAGACAAAAAAGAAATGCTAGAAGCATTAGGATTAGAAGAATCTGGGTTAGACAAAGTAATAAAAGCAAGTTATGATTTATTAGGTCTAATGTCATTTTTAACAGCAGGAGAACCAGAAGTTAGAGCATGGACAATAAAAAAAGGAACAAAGGCACCACTAGCAGCAGGAAAAATTCACTCAGACATACAGAGGGGATTTATAAGAGCAGAAATAGTATCCTTTAGAGACTTAGTAGACTGTGGATCAACAAACTCAGCCAAAGAAAAAGGACTAATGCGTTCAGAAGGAAAAGACTACATTATGCAAGATGGGGATATTGTATTATTTAGATTTAATGTTTAAAAACATATAAAATTAGTAGGGGCACCGTTTGTGGGAATACCCCATAGGAATGACACCACTGTGCACATTTTTTAGATTTTACATTATTAATATAAAATTATAAGAAAGGAAAAAAGAAAAATGGAAGAAAAACAAAAGTCAGAAGGAAAATTATTAGAGGAGAAATTATTTGATGTAAGGAAATGCGGATGGGAGGAATCATCAGAAGAAAAAATTAATTTAATTATGAAATTTTCAGATGAATATATGTATTTTCTAAACAAATCAAAAATAGAAAGAGAAGTATCAATATTTGCGAAAGAAGTACTAGACAAAAATGGATTTAAAAATATAGAAAACTTAGAAAATATATCAGTTGGAGACAAAGTATATTATATAAACAGAGAAAAAAGTGTATATGCAGCAATTATAGGAAAATCAGGACTAGAAAATGGATTAAATATTGTTGGTGCACACATGGATTCACCAAGACTAGACTTAAAACCAAATCCAGTTTATGAAGAAGCTGGTTTTGTATATTTCAATACTCAATATTATGGAGGAATAAAAAAATATCAATGGACAACCATTCCACTTTCAATCCATGGAGTAATTGTAAAAACAGATGGAGAAAAGATTACTTTAAACATAGGAGAAGATGAAAATGACCCAATATTTACAATAACAGACTTATTACCACATTTAGCAAGTGAGCAAATGAAAAAAACTCTAAGTAATGGAATAGAGGGAGAAGATTTAGACTTATTAATAGGAAGCCGTCCATATAAAGATGAAAGTGTATCAGAAAAAGTGAAACTTAACATATTAAAATTATTAAATGACAAATATGGAATAACAGAAAAGGACTTTTTAAGTGCAGAACTAGAATTAGTACCAGCATTTAAAGCAAGAAGTTTAGGATTTGATAGTAGTATGGTAGCAGCATATGGTCAAGATGATAAAGTTTGTTGTTATACAGCTTTAAGAGCTTTAATTGACATGAAAGAAATACCAGAAAAAACATCAGTTTTAATATTATCAGACAAAGAAGAAATAGGTAGTATGGGAAATACAGGAATGGATTCACAAGTATTTGATAATTTCATAGCAGAATTATTAACAAAAGCTGGGATAAATAGACCAAATCTATTAAACAAAGTATTTTGTACATCAAACATGTTATCAGCAGATGTAGGTACAGCATATGACCCATTATATGCCTCTGTTTCAGACAGAAAAAATGTATCTTATGCAGGATATGGTGTTTCATTAAACAAATATACAGGCGGAAGAGGAAAAGGAGGTTCATCAGACGCAGGAGCTGAATTTGTTGGAAAAATAAGAAACCTATTTGAAAGCAATAATATATTATATCAAATAGATGAATTAGGAAAAGTAGATGCTGGAGGAGGAGGAACAATAGCCTACATTCTAGCAGACAAAGGTGTAGATGTTATAGACTGTGGAGTAGCAGTATTATCAATGCATGCACCATACGAAGTTACAAGCAAATATGATATATATTCTGCATATGAAGCATATAAAGCTTTCTTTGAACAAATGTAAATTATAAGTGTGTAGGGGCAGGCCTTGTGTCTGCCCTTTTGACATGCAAATTCAAAAAAGAAATATTTTACATAACATTGAAAAATGGTTATAAATGTTGTATAATAAACAAGATGAAAATCAAATCCCCCAACCAAGAAAGGAGACATGCAATGAAACGGCGGCGTACAAGAAAAAAGCAAGTATATGGAGGTTATTATGAAAAATTAATGGAACCAATATATATGAGGAGATATCAGGAGTATCTCAAGAGGATAAAATCCTTAAAGAAAAAGCTGATTTCTTTAGGTGATATTCCAAAAAGCAGGACACAGTTAATAAAAACTTTAAATTATTTCGTTCAAATAGTAAATTTGGCAACTAACTTTGTAGATAAAGGTATGCTGATTAGGGGTCCTATCGAAAAAGGAAAAGAATTAAGGGAGTTCGAGTCTGCTATTAATACAGTAACTTGTAGAAATAGCGAAACGAGCCAAGTTCAGAATAAGACACCAAAAGGCGGTACAGTCACCTATGATACCTTATACATTGGAGTTATGCATGAAGCAAAGGAGGAATCAGATAAAGCTCTAAAGACCAAAATCATAAATGGAAGATTATATAACATTGAAGTGGATTTTGCTTCTATAAATGATTGGGTAAATGGAAAAGTAAGGGCTGTGAATGGAAAAAGCGTTAGTCTTAAGCAAGAAGATTTAGCTAAGTTAGTCGAACAAGTAATTGACATTCTGTTAGATACGATTGATAGTGTGCTAAAATGAAATGGGATTTTCTAGGGGGAATGAACTGCAACAATGTCGCAGTTCATTTTAATTTTTTATTATATTATATATTGCATAAAAATGGAAAATAATATAAAATAGGTTTATTAAAACAGAATAGACATTAATTGTAATCTTTAGAAAGGAATTAATTATGAAGAAATACAATTTTTTAAAATATGTATTTGTAATATTTGTAATAGCATTAATAATATTTGCTGTTTACTTAAATAAAAAAGGAAATGACGAAAATGATGTAGATGATACATCACAAGCAAGAGAAGAAAAAAATTTAACAAATATAACAACGTTAAGAGTTTCAGCTGTAAATGTTGATACGATAAATCCAATAACAAGCAATAATCAAAATATACAAGATATATCTAAACTAATATATGAGCCAATGTTATCAATTACAGAAGATTATCAAATTGAAAACTGTTTAGCAAAAGAATGGATAAATTTAAGTGATACTGCTTATGTAGTAGTTTTAAAAGAGGGAATTAGATGGCAAAATGGTGGACAACTTACTGCTAATGACGTAAAGTTTACAATAGAACAAATACAAGCAATAGGTGGAAATTCAATTTATTATTCAAATGTTCAACATATAGCGAATGTAGAAATATTAAGTACTTATACAATAAAAATAACTATAGATGATAAAATACCATTTTTTGAATATAATTTAACATTTCCAATAATGTCATCACAATATTATGAAAATGATGCAATTATAACTAGTTCAAAAAATAACAATGCTCCAGGAACAGGAAAATATATAATAGGAAATATAACGAGTACAGAAATAGAATTAAAAAAGAACAATAATTGGTGGGGCTTATCATTAGGAAAAAATTTATCATTAGAAACTGTTTTGGTAAAAATGTATGCATCTGCTGGCGAAGCATATAATGCATTTAAATTAGGAAATCTCGATTTAATGACAACTCAAAGTCTAAATTATGAAGAATATATAGGAACAATGGGATATAAAACAGTAGAATATATTGGAAGAGAATATGATTATTTAGCATTTAACTGTTCAAGTACAATATTAAAAAATGAAGAACTTAGAAAAGCAATTAATTATGCAATAGACAAATCAAATATAGTAACCTCTGTATATGAAAATAAATATTATGTGGCAGACTTTCCAGTAAGTACATCAAATTATTTATATAAAGTAGAAAAGGTAAGTTCTAGTTATAACACCAATAAATCAAAAGAATTGTTAGAAAAAAATGGATGGGAATTGGTAGGTGGAAATTGGCAGAAACAAAACAATGGTACAGCTATGAAAGCAAGCTTAAATTTAGTAGTAGATGCAAATAATTTAAAAAGACTCGCAGTTGCAGAAGAAATTGAAAAACAGTTAGCAGAAACAGGAATAATAGTAAACATAATAAGAGCAAACTCATCACAATACGCTAAATATTTAGAAAATAAAAATTACGATATGATTTTAACAGGTAAACTAATTGGAATTAGTCCAGATTTAACAAGTTATATAGGAAAGGAAAATCTATCACAATTTGAAAATGCAGAAGCAAATGAACTTTTAAGAGAAATTTCAGACTTATCAGATAATGAAAGTGAGTTACTAAATAAATATAAACAATTAATAAGATTAATAGAAGAAGAAAGACCATATGTAAGTTTATATTTTAATAGAGGAACTGTAATATATACACAAGATCTACAAGGAAGAATAACACCAAATTTTTATAATATATTTTATAATATAGAAGAATGGGTAAGGCAATATTGAAATAGAGATTAGAAGTTAGAATATGTAGGGGCACCGTTTGGGGGAATACCCTAAACTCGGGACACCACTGTGCCCTTGAAAAAAGAATAATCAAACTATTGACACTGCACAAAAAAGTATATATAATAATAACATTAAAATTAAAAAAGTAGAGAGGAAGAAAAAGAGATGAGCATGAAAATCGAAAAAACAGAAAATGCAAATGAATTAAAATTAGAATTTACAATAGAAGCAGAGAAATTTGAGAAAGCAATAAAAGCAGTATATGCAAAAAGTTCAAAATATTTTAATATACCAGGATTTAGAAAAGGAAAGGCTCCATTTGAAATGGCAGAAAGAATGTATGGAACAGAAATATTTTATGAAGATGCCTTTAATGAAGTAGTTCCACCAGTATTTGAAGAAGAAATGAAATCAAATAATATTGAAGCTGTAAGCAAACCACAAATTGAAGTTAAACAAATGGAAAAAGGGAAAGACTTAATTTTTACAGCAATTATTCAAACAAAACCAGAAGTAAAACTTGGAAAATACAAAGGTGTACAAATCAAAAAAATAGAATATCCTGTAAATGAAGAAGATATTAATAAAGAATTAAATACAATGGCAGAAAGAAATTCAAGACTAGTTGTAGTAGAAGATAGACCAGTTGAAAACAAAGATACAGTTGTAATGGATTTTGAAGGATTTGTTGATGGAAAAGCATTTGAAGGTGGAAAAGCAGAAGGATATGAACTAGAAATAGGAAGTAACACATTTATTCCAGGATTTGAAGATCAAATGGTTGGAATGAAGATAGATGAAGAAAAAGACATTAATGTAAAGTTCCCTGAAGAATATTTTTCTGAAGAATTAAAAGGAAAAGATGCAACATTTAAGGTTAAAGTGCATGAAATAAAGAAGAAGGAAATACCAGAAATCAATGATGAATTTGCAAAAGACACAAGTGAATTCGACACACTAAAAGAATTAAAAGCTAGTATAAAAGAAAAATTAGAAAATGAAAATAAAAATAGAGAAAAGTATGAAACAGAAGATGAGGCAATAAAAGCTGTATGTGAAGGAACAGAAATTGATATTCCATCAGGTATGATAGAAACAGAAATAGATAATATAGTAAAAGATGTTGAAACAAGACTACAATATCAAGGAATGAATTTAGAAAACTATCTACAAATGGTAGGAAAGACAATGGAAGAATTCAGAAAAGAAAATGAAGAACAAGCTAAAATATCTGTAAAAACAAGATTAGTGTTAGAAGCTATAATAAAAGAAGAGAAAATAGAACCAGAAGAAGAAGCTATTAATACAAAAGTTACAGAAATGGCAGATACTTATGGAAAATCAGCAGATGAATTAAAACAAAATGAACAATTTATGAATTATATTAAAAACTTTATAGTAAATGAAAAAGTTGTTAAATTCATTGTTGAGAATGCAAAAATTAAATAATTAAATTGAATTAAACAAGGGAGGAAAAATTAATGATAGATAAAAAAAATACATTAATACCATACGTAATAGAGCAAACAAACAAAGGTGAGAGATCATATGATATATACTCAAGATTATTAAAAGATAGAATAATATTTTTAGGAGAAGAAGTAGATCAAGCAAGTGCAAATGTAATAGTTGCAGAATTATTATTTTTAGAAGCAGAAGATCCAGACAAAGAAATTTATTTATACATAAATAGTCCAGGAGGATCTATAACAGCAGGTATGGCTATATATGATACAATTAATTATATAAAATGTCCAGTATCAACAATATGTATAGGAATGGCAGCAAGTATGGGAGCAGTACTGTTAGCATCAGGTACGAAAGGAAAACGTTATGCCACACCAAATTCAGAAATTTTAATACATCAACCATTAATAATGGGAGGAGGAATACAAGGTCAAACTACAGAAATCAAAATACATGCAGATCATATGGTAAAAACTAGAGAAAAATTAAACAAAATATTAAGTGAAAGAACAGGTCAACCATTAGATGTAATCAATAGAGACACTGAAAGAGACAATTACATGACGGCAGAAGAAGCATTGAAATATGGTTTGATAGATGGAATAATGGAAAGACCATAATAAAACTAAAACAAGCCTGAATTTAGACATGGACGTGTAACGCATATTTAATAAATTGTAGGGGTATGTTGTAGCGTGCTAGCAGAAATTAAAGATAATTTTAAAGCGGGTACATTGCAATATGCCCCTCTAATAAATTTTATAAAATATGTATAAAACAAAGGAATAGAGTATAAAATTGAAACCAAAAGAAACAATAATAAAATATAATAAATAGGAGGCACGTTAATGCCAAAGAGTAAAGAGAAAAATATCAAATGTTCCTTTTGCGGGAAACCACAAACAGGAGTAAAAAGGATTATCGCTGGACCAGGAGTATATATATGCGATGAATGTATTGGAGTATGTAGAAATATATTAGATGAAGATGATTTAGAATATGATGATATGCAATATGCAATGGAAGATGAGAAAAAAGAGTTACCAAATCCGCAAGAAATAAAAAATATATTAGATGATTATGTAATTGGTCAAGAAGATGCAAAAAAAACATTATCAGTAGCAGTATATAATCATTATAAAAGAATAAATAATCAAGAAGATATTGATGATGTAGAAATTCAAAAAAGTAATGTATTATTACTTGGACCTACAGGTTGTGGAAAGACATTATTAGCACAGACTTTAGCTAAAATATTAAATGTTCCATTTGCAATAGCAGATGCAACAACATTAACAGAGGCAGGATATGTAGGAGAAGATGTAGAAAATATACTATTAAAATTAATTCAATCAGCAGATTATGATGTAGAAAAAGCAGAACAGGGAATTGTATATATTGATGAAATAGATAAAATAACTAGAAAATCAGAAAATCCATCAATTACAAGAGATGTTAGTGGAGAAGGTGTACAACAATCACTGTTAAAAATAATAGAAGGAACAATTGCTTCAGTTCCACCTCAAGGAGGAAGAAAACATCCTCATCAAGAGCTTATTCAAATTAATACAGAAAATATTTTATTTATTTGTGGAGGAGCATTTGAGGGATTAGACAAAATAATTAACGAAAGAATAGGAAAAAAATTAATAGGATTTGGTCAAGAAAAAGATAGTAATCAGGAAGTTGATAAATATAAAGCTTATGAAGAACTTTTACCACAAGATTTATTAAAGTTTGGATTAATCCCAGAATTTGTAGGAAGGCTACCTATTGTAACAACATTAAAAGAATTAAATAAAGAAGCACTAATTAAAATAGTAACAGAACCAAAAAATGCTTTAGTAAAGCAATATAAAAAGCTATTAGAATTAGATGGAGTAGAACTAGAATTTGAAGAGGGAGCACTACAAGCAATTGTAAATAAAGCAATAGAGAGAAATACAGGAGCAAGAGGACTTCGTTCAATTATAGAAGATATAATGAGAGATATTATGTTTGATGTTCCTTCAAATAGTAAAATTGAAAAATGTATTATAACTAAACAAACAGTATTAAGCCATGAACAGCCCAAATTAGTCATAAATGAAAATAAAGAACAAAAAACTACAACAAAAAAGAAAAGAAAAAAAGTAATAGACAAAAACAAACAAAGTGCTTAGAAAATTGGATAATGAGTAATTAGAAGTGAAAAATGAATGATGAATAATGATAATTATTCATTATTCACTATTCATTATTAATTATAATATAGGGGGAATATATATGTACAAAAAAGTCGAATTACCAAAGGGTTTTCCAGGAATGGAAAGAGAAGTTCTAAACTTCTGGAAAGAAAAGAATATAATAGATAAAAACTTTAAATTAAATGAAAATGGAGAATATTTTACATTTTATGATGGACCACCAACAGCTAATGGAAAACCACATGTTGGACATATTTTAACTAGAGTTATGAAAGATATTATACCAAGATATAAAGTAATGAAAGGTTATAAAGTAATTAGAAAAGCTGGGTGGGATACACAAGGATTACCAGTAGAACTTGAAATAGAAAAGAAACTTGGAATATCTGGAAAAGCACAAATAGAGGAATATGGTGTAGAAAAGTTTATCAAAGACTGTAAATCAAGCGTATTTAACTATGTGTCACAATGGGAGAAAATGACCAATCAAATAGGATACTGGGTTGATATGGAAAATCCATATATAACATATCATAATGAATATATAGAATCTATTTGGTGGGCAGTAAAACAAATGTGGAATAAAAATTTGATATATCAAGGACACAAAGTTATGCCATATTGTCCAAGATGTGGTACAGCATTATCTTCACATGAGGTAGCTCAAGGCTATAAAGATGTAAATGACATGACATGTGTAGCAAAATTTAAAATAGATGAAAACAAATATATATTAGCATGGACAACAACACCATGGACACTACCTTCAAACTTAGCATTATGTGTAAATAAGAACTTTACATATGTAGAAGCAAAACTTAAAGAAGATATAGAAATAGATGAAAACTGCAATATAAAATTAGGAGAGAGTTATATATTAGCAAAAGACTTATGTGATGAAATTTTGGGAGAAGGAAAATATGAAGTTATAAAAGAATTTAAAGGTGAGCAACTATTAGGAACAAAATATGAGCAACTATTACCATATGGAAAAGTAGAAGGAAAAGCTTTTGAAGTAATCCATGGAGACTATGTAAGTTTATCAGAAGGTACAGGCATAGTTCATATAGCACCTGCTTATGGTGAAGATGATAGTTTTGTAGCAAAACAAAATGGAATAACATTTATAAACTTAGTAGATAAAGAAGGAAAGTTTGTTGAAGAAGTTACCCCATGGGCTGGAAAAAATGTAAGAAAATGTAATGAAAGCATAGTAGAATATTTGAAAAATGCTAATAAGCTATTCAAATCACAAAGACATATGCATTCATATCCACACTGTTGGAGATGTGATACACCATTACTATATTATCCAAAAGAGAGCTGGTTTGTAGCAATGACTACATTAAAAGATGAACTTGTTGAAAATAACAACAAAATTCATTGGTATCCAGATACAATAAGAACTGGAAGATTTGGAAACTTTGTAGAGAATGTAATAGACTGGTGTATTTCAAGAGATAGATATTGGGGAACACCACTTCCAATATGGCAATGCGAATGTGGACATGAAGAGTGTATAGGAAGTATAAAAGATTTAAAAGAAAAAGGAATAAATGTACCAGAAGACATAGAACTTCATAAGCCATACATAGATAATATACATTTAGAATGTCCTAAATGTAGAAAAGAAATGACAAGAGTAAAAGAAGTTATGGACTGTTGGTTTGATTCAGGTTCAATGCCATTTGCACAATTACATTATCCTTTTGAAAACAGAGAATTATTTGAAAAGAATTTCCCAGCACAATTTATATCAGAAGCTGTAGACCAAACGAGAGGATGGTTCTATACATTACTTGCTGTATCAACAACAGTATTTGGAAAACCAGCATTTGAAAATTGTATAGTATTAGGACATGTACTAGACAAAAAAGGATTAAAAATGTCAAAATCTAAAGGGAATGTAGTAGACCCATTTGAAGTTATGGAAGGAGAAGGAGCTGATGCTACAAGATGGCATTTCTATACTTCAAGTGCTCCATGGTTACCAACTAGATTTTCAAAAGAAGATGTTGGGGAAACCTCAAGAAGATTTTTAGGTACTTTATGGAATGTATATTCTTTCTATATTTTATATGCGGAAATAGATAAGATAAATCCATTACAACATAAAGGATTTACTTCAGAAAATGTAATGGATAAATGGATAATAAGTAAATTAAACACATTAGTGAAATCTGTGGATGAAAAATTAGAAGCATATGATATAACAGGAGTAGCACTAGATATAGAAAATTTCACAGATGAACTTTCAAACTGGTATGTAAGAAGAAATAGAAGCAGATTTTGGGCAAATGCGCTAACAGATGATAAATTAGGAGCATTTGTTACCTTATATAGAGTTTTAGTAACACTATGTCAAGTAGCAGCACCATTTGTACCATTCATAACAGAAAATATGTATCAAAACTTAGTAGTATCACTTGATTCAAATGCTAAGGAAAGTATTCATCTAAACATGTGGCCAGAATATCATGTAGAAGAAGTAGATAAAAAGTTAGAAGAAGAAATGGAATTGGCATATAACTTAGTAAAATTAGGAAGAAGTGCAAGAAACTCAGCTAATATAAAAAATAGGCAACCACTTTCAAAAATGTTAATATCAGAAAAAGCTATACCAGACTATTATGGAGACATTATAAAAGACGAATTAAATATAAAGACAGTAGTACTTGGAGCAGATTTATCAAAATATGTAAACTTTAATATAATGCCTAATTTACCAGTATTAGGAAAAACTTATGGAAAATTAATTCCTGAAATAAAAAAATATATATCTTCTCAAAATCAAATGGAATTAGCATCTAAAATAAAAAATGGTGAATCAGTATTAGCAAAATTAGGAGAAACAGAAATAGAATTAAATGCAGAAAATTTACTTGTAACAATGCAAGGGATAGAAGGATTTGCATTTGCAGGAACAGGAACACTAGGTGTAGTATTAGATACAACAATAACACAAGAACTAAAAGAAGAAGGTTATGTAAGAGAATTAATATCAAAAATACAAAACATGAGAAAAGACAAAGGATTTGAAGTATTAGACAGAATTACATTATATGTAAATGGAAATAAAACATTAGAAGATATTATAGAAAAAAATAAACCAGAAATAAAAAAAGAAACATTAACAATAGAAATTGTATATGATGCAGAAAGAAAACAATATACAGAATGTAATATAAATGGGGAGAAAATAAATATTGATGTAACTAAAATTTAGATATTAGAGATGTAGGGGCGCCCTTTGGGCGTCCATTAAAAAACAGAGAACAAAATATGTATTGTAGGGGCATGGTGCACCGTGACCTCTATTCAAAAGAATTACAATAAATGGAGGTATATAAATGGTACATAATGATAAATATAAATTTGTAGCAGTAATAAATGAAAAAATAGAAACAGGTAAAGCTTTAAATGCCATAGCACATATGGGATTAGGTCTTGTAAATATAGCCGATGAAGAAACAAAAGAAAAGATGTCTTTTATAGATTTTCCAGATAAAGATGATGAAGCACATAAAAGTATATCAGGATTATCTTTAATAGTATTAAAAGGAAGAAATGGCGAAATAAAAAAAGTAAGAAATCAATTTAAAGAAGAGAATATAATGTTTGTAGATTTTATAGAAACAATGACAGGAGATACATATGCAGAGCAATTAGTAAAAACAAAAGAACTAGGACAAGAAGAACATAATTATTTTGGAATATTAGCATTTGGAGAAATAGATAAAATAAATCCTATTACAAAAAAGTTATCGTTGTGGAGATAAAAGTATATTATAAAATTATTAACCAATATTATATTTATTATTTTCATATAAATACTTGACACAACAGAAACAAATGTTTTATAATTATAACTGAACTTGTCAAGGATGTGATAATTATGAATGAAGAAAATAATATTGCACTAATGAATAAAGAGTTAAATGAAGTGGCGTATGAGATAGAAGATATTAAAAATCTAATTTATACAGTAAGAGGAAAACAGGTAATGTTAGATAGTGATGTCGCTATGTTATACCATAATGAAACAAAAAAGATAAATCAAACAGTTAAAAGAAATATAGATAGATTTCCTGAGAGATTTTGTTTTAAATTAACGTTAGAAGAATTTACAAACTTGAAGTCACAATTTATGACTTCAAGTTTTGATGAAAAAGAACTAAAAAATATGTGGTCACAAAGTGTGACCACCTCTAGAGTAGAAGATAATAAATATAGAAGTACAAAATATCTACCATATGTATTTACAGAACAAGGAATAGCAATGCTCTCTGGATTACTAAGAAATGAAATAGCAATACAGGTAAGTATAAATATAATGGATGCATTTGTAGAAATGCGAAAGATTATAACTAATAATTTTAATATAAATAATAGAATTTCAACTTTAGAGTACCAAATGATAGAATGTAATCAAAAATTTGAAGAAGTATTTAATGAATTACAAAAAAATCAAGAAAATACTTTTAAACAAAAGATATTTTTTGATGGACAAATTTACGATGCATATAGTCTAATAATTGATATTATAAAAACAGCTAAAAAGAAAATTTTAATCATAGATAACTATATAGATGATAGTGTTTTAAAAATGTTATCGAAGAAAAATAAAAATGTTGAAGTAGTTATATTAACATCACAAAACAGCAATTTAAGAAAGTTAGATAAAGAAAAATTCAATAAACAATACCCAACCTTAAAAATAGCATATTCAAACAAATTTCATGACAGATTTATAATAATAGATAGTAAAGAGTTATATCATTGTGGAGCATCTTTAAAAGATCTAGGGAAGAAATGCTTTGCAATTAATAAAATAGAAGATAACGAATATGTAGAGAAAATGAATAAATTAGGTTAAAAATACATGAAATGTATTAATTTACAATATAAGGAGAAAATTAAAATATGAGAGCTTTAATAACAGGAGCTTCTTCTGGAATAGGAAGAGACATAGCAAGAGAATTATCAAAAAGAGGATATGACTTAGTAATAGTAGCAAGAAATAGGGAAAAGTTAGAAGAATTAAAAAAAGATTTAACAACTCAAGTAGAAATAATAGCTATGGATCTGACAATAGAGGAGAATTGTAGAAAATTATATGAACAAGCAAAAGATATAGATATATTAGTAAACAATGCAGGATTAGGAGAATTTGGAAAATTCGCAGAAACAGATATAGAAAAAGAATTAACAATAATAAAAACAAATATAACAGCATTACATGTATTAACTAAATTATATTTACAAGATATGATTAAAAAGGATAATGGAAGAATACTAAATGTGGCATCAATAGCAGGATTTATGCCAGGACCATTAATGGCAACCTATTATGCTTCAAAAGCCTATGTAGTAAGACTTTCAGAGGCAATAAGAGAAGAATTAAACAAACAAAATTCAAAAGTAAAAATACCTATATTTTGCGAATTGGGGGGTGATTGTGATTACTGGATGGGAATAGGGAAAGTATCACAAGAAGATATGCTGATTGACTATAATGAGTTGGAAGATTATGAAGGAAAAGAGTTAACTATTATTGCAAGATTGGAATCCCGAAAATATTATAGAGATAAACCACTTCCGGTTTTTGATATTTATAAAGATTTTTTAGGACTAAATCGAGCGTTAAGAAAACAAATAGCTTCGGGAAAAAAGCAAGAATTTGAAAGTATTGATGTTAATGAAGATTATATTGGATTAGAATTACTTGCTATTTATTGATAGGGCTGTTATATGAAAAATACGATCAAAGAATTTATAGAACCAACAAATAAAGAAAAACAAGAATTATGGCAAAAGGCAGTTTTTGTTTTTGATACTAATGTACTGTTGAATTTGTATAGATATTCTGCAAAAACAAGGAAATCTTTATTAGCTGCTTTTGAAAATTTTAAGGATAGAGTATGGATTCCATACCAAGTGGCATATGAGTATATGCGTAAACGTTGTGAGGTCATATATGAAACAGTTCAAAGATATGAACAATTTAAGAAGGAAATGGAAAACTTCACAAATAAAGCAGTAGAAACTTTACGTTTGACTTCCAGCGATGAGGAAGTTTCTGAATTAAAGAGGTATTTGTTTAAATGGTTAGATAGTAATAAAGACCGAAACTTGTTAGTGGTTAACGCAGATGAAGATGAGATATTGGATAAAATTTTGACAATTTTTGATGGCAGAGTTGGTTCACAGATTGATGATAAAGAACTAAATGCAATAAAAGAAGAAGGTGAGAAAAGATATAAACAGAGTATTCCGCCTGGATTCAAAGATGATAAAAAGAAGAAAAATTCGGAAGATGACAATAATGCCTATGGAGATTTGATTATATGGAAGCAGATAATTAAATATGCGAAGGAGAATGGAGTAGGTATTGTATATGTTACACATGATCAAAAAGAAGATTGGTGGAATATTACCAAAGGTAAGACGATAGGGCCAAGAATAGAACTTAGAAAAGAATTTATCACAGAAACTAATCAGGAATTTCATATGTATTCTATGGACGGGTTTATAAATACATACAATAAAATGAATGAAAATCAAATTGATAAAAGTGCTATTGATGAAGTGATTGGTCTTGAAAAAGCAGATAAAAAGAATCGAAGATACAAAAAGCGAAATGAAGGAATTTCTTTATCAGAAAAAATAGCACGCACAGAAGATACTATAGAAAAAATTCAAAATAGAATTTTAAGAAGAAGAAAAATCATGGAAGATATTGAAAATAAATATCAGAAACAAGGTATTGAACTACCTGAAAATATTCAGTTTCAATATGATAATACAAAAGTTAAGAGGGAGGAACTAGAGGAAATCTACGAGAAAAAATTACAAGAACTGAATGTTTTAAAGCAAACGCTTAGTGAAACAGAAATTATAAATTCGTTATAAAAGATTTGCAACTATTGTGCTTACAGAATCAAGAGCATGAATAAAGACCACAGCCGGGAATCTAAAAACAGGTTCCCGGTTCTTTTTTGTCCTAAAATGTAAAGTTTTTGTGAATATGATTAAAAAGTCCTTTACAAAACGTCACTGGCAAGACTGCAAAAAGCATACTTATTTCATGCGGCGCAAGACTGGCTCCGTTTGACATTGCGGAGCTTCGGGAGATTATGAGCTATGACGAGCTGGGGCTGGATACTCTGGGGGATGAAAGGACGGCCCTTTTCTTCCTTATCAGCGACACCGACACCACCTACAACTTTATCGTGGCCCTTGCCTTCTCGCAGATGTTCAAC
>JAAWHY010000116.1 GCA_022795675.1 Clostridia bacterium | reverse complement strand
GTTTTCTTTTTTTGTTTCCTTCTATTCCAAACAATTTTACCAATATAGGTAGGATTAGAAAGAATATCTTTCACAGAAGAAATAGTCCATTCATTAGAAATTCTAGGCTTTAAATTCATATTATTTAATTGTTTTACAACTGAATTTATAGTATTACTTTCAAAAGTATATAATCTAAAAATTTCTTTCACAATAGGTGCTTCATTTTGATTGATTGTTAAAGTATAGCCTTTGGAATCTTTTAATTTTACTCTATCATACCCAAAAGGAGCAATGTTTCCTACAAACTTACCTTCAGAAACAGAAACCTCTCTCCCCCTCTGTAAACGTCTATTAATTGTCTTATATTCTCTTCTAGACATAAATAAGCCAAACTCAAAATATTCTTCATCAAACTCATTATCTGGGTCATAAGTTTTAACAGGTGTAATAATTTTTGTATGAGAATATTTAAAAGCTTTTGACACTCTACCTTGATCAGCAGTATCACCACGAGCAAGTCTTTCTACTTCAACAACTAAAATCCCAGTCCATTTCTCATTTTCAACATCTTTAAGAAGTTTTTGCATTTCCTTTCTTTCACTAATAGTTTCGCCACTTACAACTTCTCGATAAATTTTGGAAATATGTAAATTTCGCTTTTCAGCTAGAGTAGTTAAGATTTTTTCATGTCTTAGTAAAGTTTCGCCTTCTCCATATTTTTCGGATTCTATATCTTCTCTTGATTTTCTTAAATATATTGCATATGTGCCATTTTGCACATTTCCTCCTTCCCTTGTAACTTGTAATTAATTATATCTGTAATTGCAACAAATTACAACAAATAAGGATTTATTTTTCGTATTAAATTAACAATAATATTATCTATATACTCTTTTTGAGTATTTATATCTTTTAGAATATAATCATCATAAAATTTTATCTTTGTTTTTTGAATTGTATATTCTTCTAATAACATATAAATCGCCTCTTTTAAATTTATGAGAAAAGCATAAAAAACAGAATTAAAATTTTCTAAATAAGCAAAGCTTATAAGAAAATTTTAATTCTGAATAACTATATTGTATGGAGCTTTCCTTCGCTATCGCTCGAAAATTCCTACAATATAGAAAAATACCCAAGACAAACTTGTCCCAGGCAAATTTATATTTTTCTATGCTAAAATTATATGATGGTCAATAGATAGATTAAAAAAGTTCACTAAGTGTATTAAAGTACTTGGTGGATTTTTTATTATGGAATAAAAAAATATATTCTCCATAAAATTATAGTGGAGGTATTTCATATGGATAATACTAAAATAAGAAATTATCAAATAGCAAGTGCCATTTTTGTATGTATATTAGGAACTTTATTACATTTTACATATAAGTTTTTTGGAGAAAATAACTTTGTAGCATCGTTTTCAGCGGTTAATGAAAGTGTATGGGAACATTTAAAACTATTATTCTTCCCTATGCTACTTACTACAATAATTGGATATTTTTATATAGGAAAAAATGCACCTAATTTTTTATGCTCAAAGACGCTAGGAATAATTACATCCATGTTATTTATCATTATATTTTTCTACACCTACACAGGAATCATTGGCAAAAGCATTTTATTTATTGATATAACTTCATTTTTTGTTGCAGTTATATTAGGAGAATATCTGTCTTATAAACTTATGATTACTAATTTTGAATGTAATAATATAATAGCAATTATTATTTTAACAATTATATTAATATGCTTTGTAGTATTTACTTACTTTCCTCCTAATATAGAATTATTCAAAGATCCAGTGACAAATCAATATGGAATTATAAAAATATAGGAAATTAAATTAAAATTAAGTATGTGTAATTTTTTCACATACTTTTTATCTTTAAAAATAAAATTTTATAGCCAATAGCACAATTTTTTATCGCCTACAAGTCGGTATATAATTGTTTTAAGAGATAAATCTCTAACTTAGACCATTTAAGTGACAACATCTTGGAACAGAAGAATTAGCACACTTAGAAATGGTTGGAACTCTTGTACACCAATTAACAGATGGTGTATGTCCTAGTGAACTTGAAAAGGCTGGACTTGGACCATATTATACAGACCATGGAACTGGTGTATATCCACAATCTGCTGCTGGTTCACCTTTCACAGCTGCATATATTGCAGTAAAAGGCGACCCTATTGCTGATCTTCAAGAAGATTTAGCTGCAGAACAAAAAGCAAGAGCAACATATGAAAAATTAATTGACTTATGTGCAGATAACGCTGATGTAGTAGATGTTTTAAGATTTTTAAGACAACGTGAGGTTGTTCACTTCCAAAGATTTGGTGAAGCATTAAGAAATGTTCAAGAGAAACTTGCTCAAAAGAAATTTTATATGAATAATAATTGTATAATGACAAATATGAATGATAGTACTGCTAATAATACAGTAAATAATATGACTGCAAATTTACCTAATGATAATATGATGAATAATAATTGTGGTTGCAATAGATAAATAGCTATAGGACACATCTTATTGTGTCCTATATTTATTAAGTATAGTTAATAGTTTCATAGCCATAATTTGATATTTTATTATGTTATAATTATTTATTCATCAAAATTTCACCCTTAATTTTTGGTTTTAGCAATTTTATAAACTCTACTCCATCTTGTTTTGTTCCGACAATGCTTCCATAATGAGTTGGCACTGCAATTTTTGGACTTATTTCATTTACTAACTCTGCTGCTTCCTTAAAATCCATTGTATAAGTTCCACCAACTGGAATAAAAGCAATATCACATTTTACTTTTTGGTTTTCTTCTGTAATATCTGTATCTCCTGCAATATAATACTTAATACCCTCTATTTCTAAAATATAGCCAACCCATCCATTTTCTTTTGGATGAAATTGTTTATTTATATTATATGCTGGTATGGTTTCAAAATTAATTTTATCTAACATATATGAATTATTAGGATATACAATTTTTACTTTATCTTGATTAAATTCATCCTTCAATAATTCATCTACTACATCTTTTGTTGCAACAAATATGGTATTTTCCTTTTTTACTTTTCTAATGTCTTCTTTAGAATAATGGTCATAATGGTTATGTGTTATAAATATAATATCTGCATCATTGTAATTTTTTTCAA
>JAAWHY010000115.1 GCA_022795675.1 Clostridia bacterium | reverse complement strand
AAAAATAATGAACTGGATAATAGCAATAATAGTTGCTATTGTATATTTAACAGTAAGTATTATATTTAAGGCTTGGGCATATTCTTGGCTTATATGGGTAGTTTATGCAATTTATAGATTTATAGTAAAATAGATAACTTACAAGTCAATTTAGGAGATTGATAGTACCACCTATATTAGTTTTTATTGTTAGTTTTGTATTATATAGAAAAAGTAAAAATACAATAAAAGAAAATACAAAGTAATTGCAAAATTACGATTTAATAAGGAGGCAAAATGAAAACAATTTTAATTCATGGTTCAGGTCATAAGTCAACAAGTTGGGATGAAACAATTTTATATATGAAAGATGATAAAGATATATTGTGTCCAAATTTAGCTTCGATTCTTAATGGAAAAGAAGCAAATTATATGAATCTATATTCTTCATTTGTAGAATATTGTAATAATATAGATGGACAAATTAACTTATGTGGTCTTTCGCTAGGTGGTATATTAGCATTAAATTATGCTATAGACTTTCCAGATAAAGTAAAAAAATTAGTTTTAATAGGGACACCATACAAAGTACCAAGAGTAATGTTTAGTATTCAAAATGTAATTTTTAAATTCATACCAAAATCTATTTTTGAGAATATGGCATTTAACAAAAAAGATACTTTTGTATTGGGAAAATCTATGAAAAAATTAGATTTTACTAATAAAGTGCAAAATATAAAATGTTCAACATTAATAATATGTGGAAAAAAAGATAGTGCCAATATTAAATCAGCATACTATTTATCTGAAAATATTAAAAACGCACAATTACAAATTATTGAAAACACAGGTCATATTGTAAATGAAGAAAATCCAAAGATATTAGCAAAAATATTAGAAGAATATTATGAATTTAGCAATTTATAAATTAGTCAATAAGTAGGGCAGGTAATTAAGTTAAAAATTACTTGCCCTTTATAATATATTAGTCTATATTTTTCATAAAACATTTAGAAGAAAATCTAAATGACTATTGACAAAATTAAATAAAAGTAATATATTATATTTAGATAAATATCTAAATGTAAAGAGAGGTGATAATATGGGAATGTCGGAAACGCTAAAAGCTATTTCAGATCCAGCAAGAAGAGAAATATTAGAAATGTTGAAAGAAGGAAAAAAGACAGCAGGAGAAATAGCAAGTAGATTTGATTTAACAGGAGCAACAGTTTCATATCATTTATCAACATTGAAAAAGGCTGGACTAATTGCAGAAACAAAATATAAGAAATACATTTTTTATGAATTAAACATTTCTGTATTTGAAGAAGTTTTAATTTGGATAAAAGGATTAGGAGGTAACTTTAATGAAAAAAATTAATATGAAAAGTTTAATAATTACATCAATTGTATGCTTATTGCCAATTATTTTTGGGTTAATATTTTATAATTCATTACCAGAAAATATTGCAATACATTGGGGAATAGATAATAATGCTAATGGTTACTTTTCAAAACCAGCATTTGTATTTGGAATGCCAATAATAATGGTAGCCTTACAAGTATTTTTATCAATTGTAAGTGATTTATCTGATAAAAATCCAGAAGCCAATAAAAAAGCAGTTACAGTTTATAAATGGATTATTCCTATTATTACAATAGTCATGTATATTGTAACTATTGCCATTGCTCTTGGAAATGATTTAGACATAAGAAAAATTTTAATGCTCCTACTAGGTATTTTATTTATAATTTCTGGTAATTATATACCAAAGGTAAGAAGTGACTATTATATGAATTCAAAAGTATTTTGGGTAAAAAATAGAGATGAGAAATTAGTAAATAAAGCAATGAAGCTTACTGCATACGGATTAATTGGTTTTGGAATATTATTTATTTTAAGTATATTATTTGATGTAGTAGTAAGTATAGCTGTGTTAATAGCAACGATAGTATTTTGTGTGTTTATTTATCTATATGTATATATAAAAAGTATAAAATAGAAAGGAAAGAATTTAATATGGAAAAAAATATTATCGAAATTCAAAATTTAACGAAATACTATGGAAAAATAAAAGGAATAGAAAATTTGTCCTTAAAGTTAGAAGAAGGAGAAATATTTGGATTTATTGGACCAAATGGAGCAGGAAAATCTACAACGATTCGTTCTATAATGAACTTAATCAATAAAACAAGTGGAAAAGTTTTAATAGAAAACAAAGAATTTAATAAAGACGATATAGAAATAAAAGAAAAAATCGGTTATTTACCAAGTGAAATATATTTATATGATGATTTAACAGTAAAAGAAATGCTAGATTATCATGAAAGTTTTTATAAAAAAGACATTCATAAAAGAAGAGTAGAATTAGTAAAAAGATTAGAACTAGATGAAAAAAAGAAAATAGAAGATTTATCATTAGGAAACTTAAAAAAATTAGGAATCATATTGGCATTAGCACATGAACCTAAAATATTAATATTAGATGAACCAACAAGTGGACTTGATCCAATTATGCAAAATGTTTTTTATGATTTATTAAAAGAAGAAAAAGCAAAAGGGAATACGATATTTTACTCAACCCATATTTTAAATGAAGTTTCTAAAATTTGTGATAGAGTAGGAATTATAAAAGATGGTAGCTTAATTAAAGTAGAAAAAGTAGAAGATTTATCTAAAAAGAGTTTAACATTTGTTACTATAACCTCTGAACAAGCAAAGGAAATTATAAAAGATTTTAAAGTAAATATTATTTCAGAAGATGGAAATACTGTTAAATTTGGAAACAATTTACCACATGATGAATTAATAAAGAAACTTTCAAACTATAAAATTGACAGAATTTTAATTGAAGAAGCAACACTTGAAGATATATTTTTACATTACTATAAATAAGGAGGATAAATCATGTTTAAAAGAGAAATGAAAATAAATTTTAAAAGTTTTGTAATATGGACATCTATTTTAATAGGACTATTTTTAATAGTATTTCTAGTTTATCCATCTATCATAAATAGTGAAAATATGGAAATGATGGACGAAATGATGAAAATGTTTCCAAAAGAAATGCTAAAAGCATTTAATATGGATATTTCAAGTATTGATACAGCTTTTGGATGGTTAAAAACAGAAGGTTTTGTATTTGTACTTTTAATAATAGGAATTTATAGTGGTATTCTAGGCTCAAATATTTTATTAAAAGA
>JAAWHY010000004.1 GCA_022795675.1 Clostridia bacterium | reverse complement strand
CCCTTCTTTTTAGACAAGTGAAATCGTCAATACTTGACGATTTCCCATGCTATTTCATACTATTTAGTTTTTTAGACATAGTAGATTTTTTTCTTGCTGCAGTGTTTTTAACTATAACCCCTTTTGAACAAGCCATGTCTACTTGTTTTGTGGCTTCACTGTATAATTTTTGAGCCTCTTCAGTATTTCCAGCTTCAACAGCAGCTTCAAATTTCTTTATAGCTGTTCTATATTCAGATTTAATCATATTATTTCTTAAAGTTTTCTTTTCAATGATTTTAGTTCTCTTTATAGCTGATTTTATGTTTGGCATCTAAATGCACCTCCTCTTAAATAAGTCTAAACAATATCGGTAAATATTGTATCACTAAAAGTAGCAAAATGCAAGCAAAAGATGAAAAAAATTAAAAAACCTTAATTAAAAAATGACTTAATTTATAATACCTCTATTGATTTCTAAATAAATCTGTTATATAATTAATACATTATTTTCCTAAGGAAAGAGGGGTAAAGAAATACGTAAAATTGAGCCTTAAGGAAGGAATGGAATAAAGTGAAAAATATAACTGAAAAATTATTAAATAATGAGCAATTTAATTTATACATTAAAGAAGCTCAAGATAAAAATAGCCCAATATATTTATTGGGCTTAACTGACATGTCTAAATCTTATATACCAGGAACTACTTTAAAATTAATAAAAAGACCAATATGTATAATTACATACAACGAAATAGAAGCAAAAGAAATATATAAGTATTGCAAGTATTTTAGCAAAAATTCAGTATTATTTCATAAAAAGGAGATTACAACTTATGATGTAGAAGCTCAAAGCAAAGACTTATTATATGAAAGAATAGAAGCGATAAATAAAATGTATAGAGAAGAAACAGAAATTGTAATACTACCAATAGAAGCCATAATGCAACCAATAATATCTAGGGAGGTATTATACAAAAATATAATAAAATTTGAAATATCAAAAAGTTATAATATAGAAGAAATAAAAGAAAAATTAGTTAAACTTGAGTTTGAGAGATGTGAACTAATAGAAGGAAGAGGTCAATTTAGCATTAGAGGAGACATAATAGACATTGCTTTATCTGAAACACAAGGTGCCAGAATTGAACTTTGGGGAGATGAAGTAGATTCCATAAGATATTTTAATATTTCTAGTCAAAGGTCTATTGAAAACTTAGAAAAAATTGAGATTTATCCTGCAAATGAAGAAATAGGAGAAGCAAAGTCAAGTATATTAGAATATATAAATGACAATTATATAATGTTTTTCGACGAAATTAATAAGATAAAGCTGAGAATAGAAGCAATATTATCAGACAATGAATTAGTTTTAAAAGATTTAATAGAAAAACAAAAGAAAATACCATACATTCTAAAAAATATGTATAATGATAATCAAATTTTAGATTGGTTAAATAGATATGATAAGATATACTTAGAAAAGCAAGATGTAATTATAAAGAAAGACAAAGTGTTCACTTTTAAATATAATGAATTAAAAGAGATAGATAGCATTTTTAGTGAACAAATAAATGAAGAAAATAAAAAAGGATATTTAAAACAAAAAAGTAAAAGACTAAGTAAAGAATTTAGGGAAGGAGAAAAAGTAATTTTCTCTGATTTAAAAATTGGAGATTATATTGTTCACAGAACTAATGGTATAGGACAATTCATAGGTGTAAATACTATAAAAGCAGATAAAGTAATAAAAGATTATATAAAAATT
This sequence comes from Clostridia bacterium, assembly GCA_022795675.1. Classification (GTDB taxonomy): domain Bacteria; phylum Bacillota; class Clostridia; order TANB77; family CAG-508; genus CAKPSH01. Next base: position 26,696 of record JAAWHY010000004.1, on the reverse strand, counting down.
AGATATAAAGATGATGATATTCTATATGTTCCAACAGATGCATTAGATAGTGTAAGAAAATATATAGGAGGAGAAAATGAGTCACCAAAATTAAACAGGCTTGGAAGTGGGGAATGGTCAAAAACAAAAGCAAAAGTTAAATCCAACTTGCAAGAAGTCGCAAGAAATTTAATAGAATTATATGCAAAGCGTGAAAAATCAAAAGGATATGCGTTCTCAAAAGACACTCCTTGGCAAAAACAATTTGAAGATGACTTTTCATTTAAAGAAACAGAAGATCAATTAAGATGTATAAATGAAGTAAAAAAAGATATGGAAATGCAAAAGCCAATGGATAGACTTTTATGTGGAGATGTTGGGTATGGAAAAACAGAAGTAGCACTTAGAGCAGCATTTAAAGCATGTATGGACTCAAAGCAAATTGCATATCTTGCACCAACAACGATTCTCGCTAATCAACAATATGAAACCTTTAAAGAAAGAATGAAAGGATATCCAATAACTGTTGAACTATTAAATCGTTTTAGAAGTGCAAAACAACAAAAGGAAATCATAAAAAAACTAAAATTAGGAGAAATAGATATTGTAATAGGTACACATAGACTATTAAGTAAAGATATAGAATTTAAAGATTTAGGTCTATTAATAATAGATGAAGAGCACAGATTTGGTGTAAAACACAAAGAAAAAATAAAAGAATATAAAACAAATGTAGATGTACTTACTATGACAGCTACACCTATTCCAAGAACACTGCACATGTCAATTGTTGGAGTTCGTGATATGTCTGTTATATATGAACCACCACAGGATAGAAAACCAGTACAAACTTATGTATTAGAATATGATGAACAAGTAGTAAAAGAAGCAATAACAAAAGAGTTAGAAAGAGATGGTCAAGTATATTATCTATATAATAATGTTGAAGGAATAGAAAGAAAGGCAAATGAAATTCAAAAATTAAATCCAGAGGCAAAAGTAGTTTTTGCACATGGAAAAATGAGTGGTGAAGAAATTGAAAATATAATGAAAGACTATATTTGGGGAAGTTCGAATGTAATGGTCTGTACAACTATATTAGAATCAGGTATAGATATACCAAATGCCAATACCATAATAGTAGAAAATGCAGATAGACTAGGGTTAGCACAATTATACCAAATAAGAGGTAGAGTCGGAAGAAGTGATAGAGAAGCATATGCATATATTACTTACAAAAGGGATAAACTATTACCAGAAATAGCAGAAAAAAGGCTCAGGGCAATAAAGGACTTTACAGAATTTGGTTCAGGTTTTAAAATAGCAATGAGAGACTTAGAAATTCGAGGAGCAGGAAGCATGTTAGGAGAGGTACAACATGGGCATATTGGTGAAGTGGGATATGATATGTACTGTAAATTATTAGACGAAGTAGTAAAAGAAATGAGAGGAATACAAGTAGAAGAAGAACATGAAATCCAAATTGATTTAAACATTTCAAGCTTTATACCAGATGAATACATACAAAGTAGTAGTCAAAAGATTGAAATATATCAAGATATTGCCTTATGTAAAAATGAAAAGGATATAGAGAGAGTAATAGACGAGATAATAGATAGGTTTGGAAATATACCATCAGAAGTCAATAATTTATTAGAAATAACAAGAATAAAACAATTAGCAAAAAGAGCAAACATTGTAAAAGTATTACAAAAAGGAAACAAAATAGTATTTACTTTAGAATCTAAAAAATTCAATATGGATGCAGTTCCAAAATTAGTAGAACAATATAAAGATAGAATTAAATTTTCATCAGGAATAAATCCTTATATAACATACAATATGAAAGATGGAAATGATATTATAAAAGAAACAAAACAATTTCTACAAATGATTGAAAAATAATTGCTATTTCTTTCAACCTATACTAATATATATTTAGATTGACTGTAGGGGAGGGCCTTGCGTCCGCCCACACACTGAGACATGACCCAAACAAAAATTATTCATTATTCATTATTAATTATCTAAAAGGAGGATATGCAAAATGCAAGTAATCACAAGCAAAGACAATGAAATTATAAAAAATGTTAAAAAGCTAAAAGACAAAAAATATAGAGAAGAAAAAAAGCAATTTATAATAGAAGGTGTAAAACTAATACAAGAAGCAATAGAAGAAAAAATAAAAATCAAAATGATAATTGTTTGTGAAGAATGCATGAAAGAACAATGTATAGAGCAAAAACTGTTGTATCAAATCGCAAAATATAATTGTATTTATGTATCTGAAAAAGTATTTTTAGGGTTAACAGACGTTAAAAATCCTCAAGGAATGTTAGCAGTAATAGAAATGGAAAACACAGAAGACAAAATTAACTATAATGAAGACATAATATTTGTACTTGATGGAATACAAGATCCAGGGAATCTAGGAACAATAATAAGAACGATAGACAGTGTAGGACTAACGCAAATTATAGTATCAAAAGATACAGTAGATGCATACAACCCAAAAGTAGTTCGTTCAACAATGGGAGCAATATTCAGAGTAAAAGTAATAGAATCGCAAGACATAATAAGAACAATAAGAAACATTACAAAACATGAATATAAAATAATAGCAACATCATTAGACACAGAGGACTCAATCTATAACATAGACTTTAACAAAAAAATAATAGTAATAGGAAATGAAGCAAATGGAGTATCAAAAGCAATACTAAACATTGCAGATGAAAAAGCAAAAATACCAATGCTAGGCAAAACAGAAAGTCTAAATGCGGCTGTATCTGCCAGTGTAATTGCATATGAGTACGTAAGAAGGAAGATAAGTCTATAGGCAATTACACTGTAAGCATGGAAAATTTACGAAGGAAATTTTACAGGTTCCAAAGATAGTGTAATTGCTTATGAATATGTAAGAAGGAAGATAGAAGAAAAAACCATCTAAGGGGAGGGGAAAACATGAACATATATGAACAAACAAAATTCATAATGAAGAAATACGGAATAAGTGCAAACAAATCACTTGGTCAAAACTTTCTAATAGACGATGAAGTAATATCTAAAATTGTAGAAAGTGCCAATATTTCTAATGAAGACTTAGTAATAGAAATTGGACCAGGGCTAGGGACACTAACAAATGAACTATTAAAAAAAGCAAAAAAAGTCATCGCAATAGAATTAGATGAAAGAATGATAGAAATATTGGAAGACAGATTTTCGTTATACAATAACATAGAAATAATTAATAATGATGTTTTAAAAGTAAACTTAAATGAACTAATAAAAAAAGAAAAACAAGAAATAGGAGTAAAAGAAGTTAAAATCGTAGCAAACCTTCCATACTACATAACAACACCAATAATAATGAAGTTATTAGAAGAAAAAGGTGACTTTGAAAGTATAACTGTAATGATACAAAAAGAAGTAGCAGATAGATTATGTGATATACCAGGAGGAAAACTAAGTGGTGCAATTACATATACTGTATATTATTATGCAGAAGCAGAAGAGGTCTTAAAAGTACCACACACATCTTTTATACCACAACCAGAAGTAGACTCAGAAGTTATAAATTTGAAAATAAGAAAAGAGCCACCTGTAAAAGTAAAAGATAATGAAAAATTATTCAAAATTATAAAATATGCCTTTATGCAAAGAAGAAAAACCTTAATAAATGCACTATCACAATGTGACTTATTTAATAGTAAAGAAGAAATAAGAAGTATATTAGAAAACTTAGGGATAAGTGAAAAAATCAGAGGAGAAGCTCTAACTTTGCAAGACTTCGCAGATATTGCAAATCATGGCTAATTCATTCGAATTATTTTCGAGTTTTCTCGACATGTTTTTTAAAACAAAAAATCAGAAAATGCTATTTCCCTAGAAATGCAAGGGAAAAAGGAAGACGAAAAAAATTTGACAAATCAGGTAATTAATAGTATAATCACAACATGTAAATAGGAGGTAGTATAGAATATATGAAAGAAAATGAACAAGCATCTTTATCTATAAGAAAGATAGCATTGATTACAATTATGTTAATTTTTATGCTTGGTGTAGGTGTAAGAGCTACTACAGCTAGTTTAAACACAGTAAAAATTGTTTTATCAGATAATTATCAAATTGAAGTAATAACAACAAAAAAAGTAGTATCAGAAATATTAGAAGAAAATCATATAATAGTTCTACCAACAGAAAATGTATTTCCATCATTAGAAGCAGAAATTTCAGGTGAAAATGCAACAATAACAATAACATCATTAGAAAATCCTACGGAACTAACAACTTTAGCAGAAGAAAGTGAAAAAGTTTCAATAGAGCAATTATTATCAAACTATTCACCAATCACTGAAAAAATAGTAACTAAAAATGAAGAGATACCTTATGAAACCGTAGATGAAGATGGAAAAAAAATTGATACTAATAATACATCAAAAAATTATAAAGTTCAGAAAAAAGGAAAAGTGGGAAAAACTCAATCAGTATATAAAATTCGTTATCAAAATGAAATTGAAATAGAAAAAATTGAAATAAGTAAAAAAATAATTTCACAACCAGTAAATGAGGTGCTAAAAGAATCAACAGAAGTATCAACTAGAAATTCAAATTCTTATAGATCTAATAATGTATCAGCAAAGAACTTAGCAAGTTTAGTAGAAGGAATTGAACCACAAGTAAGAACCTTAAATACATCAGCTTATACAGCATCAACCTGTGGAAAAGACCCATCATCACCAGGATATGGAATAACATCTTCAGGAGCAAGAGCAACAGCATGGTATACAGTAGCGGCAGGTTCAGCATATCCAGTAGGAACAGTAATATATATACCTTATTTTGCAAACAAGCCAAACGGAGGATGGTTTGTTGTACAAGACAGAGGTGGAGCAATAAAAAATAATAAACTAGATGTATATATGGATACATATAGAGAATGTGAAATTTTTGGAAGAAGAAATTTAGAATGTTATATATATGTAAGATAAGAAAAATATTAACTGTTTAGGGGGCACATTTTATGTGCCCTTCATTTCTAAAATTCAGAAAGGAAAAAAATCATGAAATTAATCTCATGGAATGTAAATGGGCTAAGAGCAGCTATAACAAAAGGATTTAATGAATTCTTTGAAGAAGAAAATGCAGATATTTTTTGTATACAAGAAACAAAAATGCAACCAGGACAAGCTGAAATAAACTTCGAAGGATATAAACAATATTGGAATAGTGCAGTAAAAAAAGGATATTCAGGAACAGCAGTATTTACTAAAATAGAACCATTAACAGTCACATATGGAATTGGTATTAAGGAACACGATCAAGAAGGAAGAGTAATAACACTAGAGTTTGAAGAATTTTACTTAGTAAACTGTTATACACCTAATGCAAAAAGAGAACTTGAGAGATTAGATTATAGAATGATATGGGAAGACGAATTTAGAAAACATCTAATAAATTTAGACAAGAAAAAGCCAGTAATTCTATGTGGAGACTTAAATGTTGCACATAAAGAAATTGACTTAAAAAATCCTAAAACAAATGTAGGAAATGCAGGATTTACTAATGAAGAAAGAGGAAAGATGACAGAATTATTAAACTCAGGATTTGTAGACTCTTTTAGATACCTATACCCAGAAAAAGAAAATGCATATACTTGGTGGTCTTATATGTTTCATGCTAGAGAAAAAAATGCAGGTTGGAGAATAGATTATTTTATAACATCAAAATCAATAGAAAAAAACATAAAAGAGGCTATAATTTATAGTCATATATATGGTAGTGATCATTGTCCTGTAGGACTTACCATTGGAAAAAGAAAGGAAAATTAACATGGAAAAAGAGAAAAAAGTCATAACAAAATGGTTATATTGGTTTACATTTGCAGTAGCAGTAATTGCAGTATATAAAGTATTAGATAAATTTGGAGAAATCACAACATGGTTAAAAGGCTTAATAAGCATTTTATATCCATTTATAATGGCAATAATAATAGCATATTTATTCTACATACCATGTAGGGGAATAGAAAAAAGACTAAGAAAGATGGGAATGAAAAACAAAGCAAGGTGGGTATCAATATTAATTGTTTATGCAATAGCAATAATCTTCTGTATATTAATTATAAAATTTGTAATACCAACAGCTTCTGAAAGTATAATGGATTTAGTAAGTAATTTACCAAACTATTACACAAAAGCAATAGAAGCAATCAAAGAGATGCCAGAAGACTCTATATTAAACAAAATAAATGCAGTTCATATAATAGAAGGACTAGGAGATATAGACTTAACTCAATACTTTAGCATAGAAAATTTAGGACAATATATAAAAGGAGTATTAGGACTTGCTACTACATTATTTGATGTATTTGTTACTTTAATTGTATCAATATACATATTAGCAGAAAGAAGTGATATACTAAACTTTGCAAGAAGATTTTGTAAAGCAGTATTCAAAAATGATACATATAAAGATATAGGCAAGAACTTTAGACGTTCAAATGAAGTATTTTTTAAATTTTTATCAAGTCAATTATTAGATGGATTTGTTGTTGGAGTTATGGTATCAATAGCAATGAGCCTATTACATGTAAAATATGCAGTATTGCTTGGATTTATGATAGGACTATTTAACTTAATTCCTTATTTAGGAGCTGTAATTGCTGTAGTAGTAGCTATAATAATAACTGCATTAACAGGGGGAATATCTCAGGCTATATGGATGGCAGTAACAGTCATTATATTGCAACAAATTGACGCAAATATAATAAATCCTAGAATAACAGGAAATTCCTTAAATATAAGTCCAATACTAGTAATTTTCTCAGTAACAGTATTTGGAGCATATTTTGGAATAATAGGAATGTTCTTAGCAGTTCCAATAGTAACAGTAATAAAACTAGGAATAGAAGACTATATAAGCATAAGAGAAAACGGAAAAAAAGTTAAAATACCTTCTAATGTACCCATAAAAGAACAGGAATCAAAAGATGTAAAATAAAATTTCAATATTGTAAATATTTGTATAATAGACCCTTTCTTGGTAAATAATAAAACCAAAGAAGGGTCATATTTTCGTATTATGACTAAATCTATACTTTTTAAATAATCTGTCATTTAGAAAGAGTTGGTGAGGTATTTATGAAAAAATTCATAATTTATGCAATAATTATAATATTAATATTTGGATTATCAATATATATAGGAACAAAGCTTAAGCTTCCTAAAGTAGACGAAATAATACAACAAGAGGAAAGTATAAGTAGTACAAAAGAAGATGATAAAAAGGAAGAAAAAATAGAAAAAGAAGATGAAATAGAAGAAATCGAACCAGCAGTATCAAAAGATGAAACAAATAAAGAACATTATGTATTAAGAGAAGTTAGTAAATCAGTAAAAGTATATAGTATAGGTAATGATGAAAAAGAGGAGTTATATATGACTACAAATATTGCAACAGAATATTTACCAGAAACAGATAAGTTAAGTTTAAAAGAAGGAATACATGTATATAGTCAAAATGAATTATACGAAATATTACAAGATTTCGAATAAAACAAATTTTAATTTTTTTACTTGTTGAGTACAAATCTAATTTGAAAAAGAAATGCCATTTGGATATGTTATTTTGGCTACACCAAATGGCAATTATATTTAAGACTTAAATAATTGTATATATTCCTTAACAATATTTTTAAAAACATATTTGACTTTATCTGCTGTTTCTTTAACATCTTCATGTGATAATTCGTTTGTTTCTATACTCAAGGAAGAAGATATACCTGCTGCCATATTTGTTATACAAGAAACACCTACAACTCTTATACCGCAGTGTTTTGCAATAATCGCCTCTGGAACAGTAGACATACCTACAGCATCAGCACCTAAAACACGTAGAGCCTTAATTTCAGAAGGAGTCTCAAAAGAAGGTCCCTTCATATATGCATATACACCAGTTTGTGCACGATTGGTGTATTTATTTATAATATCAAATAATTTTTGAGAGAAATCCATATCATATATTTGTGACATACTAGGAAAACGTGTACCAAACTCCTCTAAATTTTTACCTCTTAAAGCAGACTCAGCAAAAAAAGATAATTGATCATTTATGACCATAAAATCCCCAGTCTGAAAATCCAAATTAATACCTCCTGAGGCATTTGTAAGCAATAAATCATTTATTCCTAATAAATGAAAAACTCTAATAGGAAAAGTAACTTCCTCCAAATCATAACCTTCATAATAATGAAATCTTCCATTCATTGCAATCACAGGAACACCACTAATATTACCTATTAATAATTCACCAGCATGACCTGAAACAGTAGAGACAGGAAAATCTGGAATATCCTTATATTTAATAGTAATTAAATCTTCAAATTCATCAGCTAATACTCCAAGACCAGAACCTAATACAATAGCAAGTTTGGGACAAATATTGCCAATTTTACTCTTTATATAATTAGTAGCTCTTTGATAATTTTCAAAATCCATAAATAATCATCCTTTCTAAAAAATATATTGAAGTTCTATTTGAAATGTATGTATAATATAAAACTCATATACACCACCTCACTTTCATAGAGCCAAAACTCTGATATGTAAAGTGGCAAACTATATCTGCTTATTCTCATTTCCTATAAATAATACTATACAATATAATTTACAAAAAAACAAGAGAACAGAATAAAAAAGGAAAATTCACTTATCAAATTTTGTCCACCAGGAATAAACTATTGAAATTGCACATATTTACAAAATTATGTAAATATGATATAATCATACTATGTAACAAATAACTGTTAACTGTATTTTATGCGTGTTTCCTAAAGGAGGAAAAGAGATGGAAGGAAGAAGATTTTATTACACAGAAAAGCGGGCTGTAGTGAAGGAGGTAATTAGCTTAATATTTACATTTATAGGATTCATTTTCATGGTGGCTCTAATGAAGTGGACGAGGCGCTTCGTTCAGCCATATGAAATGGAACAGTGGGAACTGCTGGAGAGGATTATGCCATGGATTTATATAGGAATTTTTATCCTATATCATATCTCTGAAATAATTTCAATATATCTGAGAAAAAGATGTATGAGGTTAATAATCCGATCGAACGAAATTGTTTTTTACCAGGGATTCTTCACAATAAGGAAGACGACTATCCCAGTGAACAAAATTAAAGACTGCTCTACTGTGAGAGGTCCATTACAGCAAATCTGTGGTACAATGACACTTTCGATAACCACGGCTGGGGATCAACGAGAGATATGCTTTACTGACATCGTAGATGGAGAGGAAGCAGAACGTCTCATTAACAATTTCATAAGGTAACAAAAACGCGTAACACGAAAAACCTGCCTTAGGGCAGGTCTTTTCGTATTTTATTGCTTCTTTATTTCTAGTTTTGAAAGAGTTTCTGTTACAACAAGTCAGTAATTCTTTATTTTGAATTTGATGATAATTATAATTTGTATGAAAGAAAAATGGCCAAAGGTTGCATTTTCTTTACTTTTTAAATTATACATGGTATAATTATTAAGTTAATATAAGTGCAATGTTCACTTTATGTAGTTTTATAATCTTTATAAGGAGGATTAATGTTATGAGTATGTCTGATTTTGGATATGGAATGCTGTATAATGAGGCACAAAGGACTTTTAATGTTAAAGAACGTAGTTCATTTGATCCAGAAAAGTATCGGCGAGATTTACTATCTAAACCTGTAGTAGAAGAAAACTCTTATTGGTATTTGAGTGATGTACTTACAAAATATAAATACTATTTGGAAGAATATCAAAAAAAAGATACTAGTACAAAGGAAGATTTTTTAGAATATTCTTGTCAATTTTCAGATAATATTTCACGTTCTAAAATTTCTTCTCTTACTGATTCAGAAATAACCGCTCGTATATTTTCTTTTTTAAAAGAATACCTTCCAAGTCATCCTGTAGCATACTTTTACGGATGTCGGAATAATATTCCTATATATCCAGTAAGGGAATTATTAGCATTTCCATCAATACAAAAAAAGATAAAAGAAAAGATGGTTCGCTATTATGTTACTGGCACTTGCCAAACAAATTATAAATGTTGCAACCTAAATATCAAAAAGATAACTCTTGAACTTAAGGAATGTGGTAAAGGCGCCTATTTATTTGTAAATTTTCCAGAGGATGTTGATTACGAGGCTGGTAGTTTAGAGCTCTAGTTGTAGATTGCTTATTTAAAATCTATGTATACTCTTTATCTTCTCATAACACAGAACACATTTAATAAATGTGTTCTATTCTAATTACATAGGAAATTACTAACTTTGTATGAAAGAAAAATGGCCAAAGGTTCATATGAGTTGAAAAATCATATAAAAAGTGGTATAATATAGTTATGGAAAACAATAAAATATTGTGTTGTAAAAATGGAGGGAAACGACATGATGAAAAAATTATTGATAGCGTTAACGATTGTAATGGCAGTATTGACTCTTAAGAGTACAGCGTATGCTTGTCCTTCTGAGACTGATCTCATTGAAGAGACTATCGACGGTGAGATCATAGGTTGTACAATACGTACAACCAAAGAAACAAATGGATCACTTACAAACGGGGATAAAGTGGCCATCCCCAAAGACAGTAAATGCAAAGTCGTCCTTGAAGAAAATGGAAAATTTGTTGTTTCCTATAAAGGGCGGGAAGTATTAATTGATACAGCCTCTGTATTAATTAATATTGCAGAGTATTTACCTTCTATTGATATTCAGCTTGCTATGGCACAGGAAGAAAACCTGTTCTCAATGGCGGATGAAAAAATTGAAGGGTTAACCAACAGACAATTCTATACAGAGAATGGAAGTGTAGAAGGGTCTGAAGCGTGGCTCAAGTATGAACCCGCAAAGAAGCTGTTGGTGGCACAAACAATGTTCAGAGAACAGGGATATAGCATTGTGGTATATGATGCATATAGACCTTATTCTGCAACAAAGGACTTTCAGGTCGCATACAGGGATTTTCTGAATGGCAAGACCAAAGCATTCAAGGAAGAATGGTTTGGAAGTTTGGGTGAAAGTTGGTTTTTGGCGCAGAAGGCCTCAGCTCACAATTATGGAGTAGCCATGGATATAAGTTTAAAGGACTTATATACAGGAGAGGTTGTAGAGATGCCAAGCAACATGCACACATTAGATATCCGCTCAGCGTATTGTGACTGGAGTACAATAAGTGCAGAAAGCACAGACAATGCTCAGTTATTAAAGAAGGTCATGGAGAGTGCTGGATTCTCTGATTTAAAGTCAGAGTGGTGGCATTTTCAGGACAACAGCATAAAGCGGGGGAAGGTTATAGATATTCCAAACTAATAGCCAAATAAGCGATCCAGTTAAAAGATAAAGAAGCAGTTACTGCTTCTTTATCTTTGGTTTTGAAATTAGAGAGGCTATATATCCAAAAAATATTGCTGCTGCAATTCCACCTGCAGCTGCTTTCACGCCACCAGTAAAAGCCCCAATTATACCAGTATCTTTTACTCCTTCAATTGCACCTTTAGCCAAATTATAACCAAATCCAGTCAAAGGAACTGTTGCACCAGCTCCAGCAAAATCAACTAGATATTTGTATATGCCTAGACCACCCAAAATAGCACCAACTGTTACATATAATACTAGAACTCTAGCAGGAGTAAGTTTAGTTTTATCTATAAGGATTTGAGCAATTATACACAAAACTCCACCAATAATAAAACACCATAAATACTGCATAAAATCTAAGTTACTAAAAAATTCTGACATATTAATTCTCCTTTCTATAATTCTATTGAAACTGCATGTGCAATTCCAGGAATAGTTTCTCCTTGTTGAGCAGATGTAGAATTTGTAAGAGCTCCTGTTGCTACAAGTAAAACCTTTTGTACTTTTTTCTGTTGTAATTGTTTAAAAACATAACCAGAAAAAACAGTTCCACAACAAGCACAACCACTACCACCAGAATGGGTATCTTGAGTTGCCTTATCAAAAATTAAAACACCACAATCATTATAATTTGACTTAATATTATATCCATGAGTCTTCATCATATCTATAGTAATATCTTTACCAATATGTCCTAAATCTCCAGTCAATATCAAATCATAATAACTAGGAGCACGTCCTGTATCTTGAAAATGAGTAAGAAGAGTATCAACTGCTGCAGGAGCCATAGCTGCACCCATATTATTAGCATCCTTTATTCCTAGATCCACAATTTTACCAGGAGTAATATGAGTAATATATGGACCATTACCAGACTTCGAAAGAACTGCTGCACCAGAGCCTGTAACTGTCCATTGAGAAGTAGGTGGTCTTTGATTCCCTAACTCTAGAGGAAATCTAAATTGCTTTTCTGCACTACAAAAATGACTAGAAGTTGCACATAATACATTTTCAGCTGCACCACCATCAATAAATACACTACCTAAAGACATTGACTCAACAAAGGTAGAACAAGCACCAAAAACTCCAAAAAATGGAATATTTAGTTCTCTTAAACCAAAACTAGAAGAAATACATTGATTAAGTAAATCTCCAGCAAAGCAATAATCAATATTTTGACTTGCAATACTTGACTTAGCAACTGCCAAACTTACAGTTTCTTTTATAATTTTACTTTCAGCTTTCTCCCAAGTTTCTTCTCCCCAAAACTCATCATCTAAACACTTATCAAAATATGTTGACAAAGGACCATTAGACTCCTTAGGTCCAACAATACAAGCAGTAGATGTTATAGTAGGAGGAGTATCAAATTTTATAGTTTGTTTTCCTAACTTTTGCATAAAATTATCTCCTTTTTATAAATTTATAATAATAAATATTTCTTAATTACTAATTATTCATGTTGTAGGGGCTCCATTTGGGCGTCCATGTAGAAAATGCCCTAATATTTTTCAATTTTACATTAGCACAAAATACACCAATCCAACAAGTATCGAAGCCGAAATACCATAAACTAGAACAGGACCTGCAACTGTAAACATCTTTGCACCAACGCCCATTACATATCCCTCTGATTTATACTCCATAGCAGGAGAAACAATAGAATTAGCAAAACCAGTAATTGGAATCAAAGAACCTGCACCAGCAAACTTTCCTATCTTATTAAATATATTAAGACCAGTAAGAAAAGCACTTAAACCAATCAAAACAATAGAACATACAGTTCCAGAAAGTTCAATACTTAATCCCCTTGCCTTGCAAATATCTAAAATTACTTGACCTATACAACAAATAAGACCTCCAACCAAAAAAGCACATAAACAATTTTTAATTATTGGAGAATTTGGTGATTTTTTATCCACATAATCTTGATATTGTTTAGCTGTTTCAAAATTATCCATATTATTATCATTCCTTTCTAAGGCACAAATTAAGTTGGAAAAGAATTATACAAATTATTTTTCAACCTTACCAAATTAAAAATATTTTAAACATATTATTTACCATGGAAAGAAAAATATGCGATAAATTGATTTTTTTGTTAATTAATTTAAGAATTTTATTAGAAATTCAAAGTAAGTTTTTATTTTCAAAAAGTTTCGACTTTTTTGTCAGTATAATATTGACATGTGCTTGAAATTATGATAAAATATGCAAACGTAATAAAAAAATTACTAGATTTTTTTACGCATCACATCGTTAAAAAAATAAAAATAAAAGCAAGAAATTACGGAGGTGTATTTAAATGGCAGCAAAAGGACCAAGAGAAAGCATCACATTGGAATGTACAGAGTGTAAAAGAAGAAATTATATGACATCAAAAAATAAAAGAAATAATGCAGACAGATTAGAAATAATAAAATATTGTAAATTCTGCAAAAAACGTACTACACATAAAGAAACTAAATAATAAATAACTTTTAGGAGGTACAAAAGGTGGCAAAACAAGAAAAAGAAAATAAAAAGCAAAAACATTTCTGGAAAGATTTTAAAGCTGAATTAAAGAAAGTTATTTGGCCAACAAAAAAACAACTAACAAATAATACTATGGTTGTTATAGCGATGGTTTTAGTTACAACTGTAATAGTTCTAATATTAGATTTAGCATTTGAAGCTTTAAATACATATGGAATAAACAAAATAAAACATACAGTAAAAGATTCAATTTCTACAAATGTTGATGGAGATGAAAACGATTCAGAAAACAATAATGGTGAAGAAGGACAAGATAAAAGCGAAGAAAGTAATCAAGAAACAGATTCTAACAATGAAGCAGATAATAAAGAACCAGAAACAAATTCTGAAGAAAATAATCAAACAGCAGAGTAAGAATAATATTAAGGAGGCTTAAAATGTCCCATCAAAATGAAGACTTAATACCAAGATGGTATGTAATACATACATATTCAGGATATGAAAATAAAGTAAAAACAGACTTAGAAAAAACTGTAAAGAATAGAGAACTAGAAGATTACTTTTTTGAAATAGTTGTTCCGATGGAAGAACAGATTGAAATTAAAAATGGAAAAAGAGACACAAAACTTAAGAAAGTTTTTCCGGGATATGTATTAATAAAAATGATAGTAACAGATTCTACATGGTATATTGTAAGAAATACAAGAGGAGTTACAGGATTTGTTGGTTCTGGAACTAATCCAATACCTCTTACAGATGATGAGATTAGAGCAATGGGATTTGAAGAAGTTCCAGTTAATGTTGACTATTCGATAAAAGATTCTGTAAAAATTATAGGTGGAGCATTAGAAGGATTTGTAGGAACTGTCGAAGAAATTAATAAAGAAAAAGGAAAAGTTAAAGTTATAGTATCTATGTTTGGTAGAGAAACACCAGTAGAACTAGAATTTTCTCAAGTTCAAAAAGTTTAAACACTGTTAATTTGATATAATCAAAAATTATATCTTTTCATAAATTAATTATAAATTAGTATAAAATCATTAAAAGGAGGTGCAAGAAGAAATGGCACAAAAAGAAATTACAAATGTTATAAAATTACAAATAGAAGCAGGTAAAGCAACACCAGCTCCACCAGTAGGTCCAGCATTAGGTTCAAGTGGTGTTAACATTATGCAATTTGTAAAAGAATTCAATGACAAAACAGCAAATCAACCAGGAATGACAATCCCAGTAGTTATAACTGTTTATAAAGATAAATCTTTTACATTCATAACAAAAGTTCCACCAGTTGCTGTATTAATAAAAAAGGCAATAAAAATTGAAAAAGGTTCAGGAAAACCAAACAAAGAAAAAGTTGCAAAAATAACAAAAGAGCAAGTAAAACAAATTGCAGAACAAAAAATGGAAGACTTAAATGCGGCAACAGTAGAAGCTGCAATGAATATGGTAGCAGGAACAGCTCGTTCAATGGGTGTAGTAGTTACAGAATAAAAAGGATAAAAAAAGCTTCTACATGCATGGAAAATTTGTGTAGCAAATTTTCCAGGTCAAGAAATAGAAGCTGCAATGAATATGGTAGCAGGTACTGCTCGTTCAATGGGCGTAGTAGTTACAGAATAGAAGTTAGAAATTAGAGGTTAGATGTTGGGTGTAGGGGCGCACAGTGTGCGTCCGTTCATCGGATAAATAACTTACAATAAAATTAAAAAATTGGGAGAATGTGAAAAACATTCGTTATAACCAAAGGAGGTAAAAATGAAAAGAGGAAAGAGATATAGGGAAGCATTAAAGCTAATTGATACAAACAAAGCTTATGAAGCAAAAGAAGCATTTGAAGTAATGGAAAAATTACCAAAAACAAAATTTGATGAAACAGTTGAATTACATGTAAGACTAGGAGTAGACTCTAAACATGCTGATCAACAAGTTAGAGGAACAGTAGTATTACCAAATGGTACAGGAAAATCAGTAAAAGTATTAGTTTTTGCTAAAGGTCCAAAAGCTGAAGAAGCAGAAAAAGCAGGAGCAGACTTTGTTGGAGCAGAAGAATTAATACCTAAAATAGAAAAAGATAACTGGTTTGATTATGATGTAATCGTAGCTACACCTGATATGATGGGAGTTGTAGGAAGATTAGGAAAAGTATTAGGACCAAAAGGATTAATGCCAAACCCTAAATCTGGAACAGTAACTATGGATGTAGCAAAAGCAATAGCAGATATAAAATCTGGTAAAGTAGAATATAGATTAGATAAAACAAATATAATTCACTTAGGATTCGGAAAAGTATCTTTTGGAGTAAACAAGTTATTAGAAAATTATAACACAGTAATGGAAGCTATAATTAAAGCTAAACCAGCAGCTGCAAAAGGACAATACATCAAAAGTGTATATGTAACAACAACAATGGGACCATCATTAAGTATAGATGAGAAGTAAATTAGCATAAAATGTAATTGTAGGGGCACCGTTTGTGGGAATACACATGAGACATGACACCACTGTGCCCATTGAAAACAAATAAAACCAAAATAAACGGCCAAAGACAGTAGGTATAAAAATAAATCCTACCGAGGTATAAGAAACGGTAATAAACCGTCTTATGTCTCGTATCAGCATAAGGCGGTTTTAGAATATATAAAAATCGATTATTCTTCAAAGAAATTGCCTTAGCAATGTAGGGGTCGCCATATAGGTGTCCATTCATTGAAGGATAGACGACATATATTAAATTATAGATTTTAAATTTAAGGGAGGTGAAAAAATGGCAAATGCAAAAATAATAAACAAAAAAGAAGAAGAAGTAAATGCCTTAGCAGAGAAAATAAAAGATGCAAAATTAATATTATTAGCAGAATATAGAGGAATCAATGTTGAAGATGCTACACAATTAAGAACTACACTAAGAAAAAGCAATTCTGAATATAAAATAACAAAAAATAACATAACAAGAAGAGCATTAGAAAAATGTGGTATAGAAGGAATTGAAATAGAAGGACCTCTAGCAATAATAATAGGACATGATGATTACTTAGAACCTGCAAAAGCAATATATGAATATACAAAGGAGCATGACTTTTACAAAATCAAAGGTGGAGTAGTAGAAGGAAAAGTAATGACAGCAGAAGAAATAGTAACACTAGCAAAACTACCATCAAGAGAAACATTAATAGGAATGTTAGCTGGCGGATTACTTGGAACAATATCAAAATTCGCAGTTGCATTAGATCAAGTACGTTTACAGAAGGAAGTTGCGTAGCTTGATAATCCAAGTAAGAGCGTGGAAAATTTATGAAATAAATTTTACTAGCTAAAAAACTTGGAACAATATCAAAATTCGCAGTTGCATTAGATCAAGTACGTTTACAGAAGGAAGCTGCGTAGGGGCATCGTTTGTGGGAATACCTGTGAGACATGACACCACTGTGCCCTATTTGAAACAAAAAATAATAATAAGGTTATCTCAATACCAAATTGAGAAATAGAAAAAAATTTAGGAGGATTTAAAAATGAGTGAAAAAACAGATAAAATGTTAGAAGAAATTGATGCTTTAACAGTAGTTGAATTATCAGAATTAGTTAAAGGAATAGAAGAAAAATATGGAGTATCTGCAGTAGCAGCAGCAGCACCTGCAGCAGGAGCTGGAGCTGGTGCTGGAGCAGCAGCTGAAGAAAAATCAGAATTCAATATAGTATTAAAAGAAGCAGGAGCAAACAAAATCCAAGTAATCAAAGTAGTTAGAGATGCAACAGGATTAGGATTAAAAGAAGCTAAAGACTTAGTAGACGGAGCTCCAAAAACAATAAAAGAAAATGTTGCAAAAGCAGAAGCAGAAGAAATAAAAGCTAAATTCGTAGAAGCAGGAGCAGTAGTAGAATTAGCATAAGCTAAAAGCTAAAATCTAAAAATTAAAAGAATATAAACTATAAGGACGTTGATAAAATAATCAACGTCCTTGCTCATCTGTAAATTTTATATTTATAAAATTTAAATTTCAATGTTTAAAATATTGACTTTTAAGGAAAGCTAATATATAATATTAGGAAATTAAAATAATGCGATGAAGATGAAAGCGATTGATAAAACTATTGATAGAGAAAAAATGTCATGGGCTGGAAGCATTTTAAATAGTTCAATTAGTGAAACACATTGGAGCATTTTTAAAAAGAGGAAAATATAATTGTTTATTTTCAAAAAGGGTGGTACCGCGGAAGTAAAGCTTTCGTCCCTGTATTAGAATATACAAGGATGTGAAGGCTTTTTTTGATTTCTTTTCCAAATTATCCTTGTATATCTAGGAAAGGAAAGGGATATATATGAACGATTACAGAACTTTTTTATGTTCACAAATGAGACTTGAAGATGTAGGAAAGGAGGCAAAACTTGCAGGATGGATAGACACAATTAGAGATTTAGGAGGAGTGTTATTTATTGATTTAAGAGATCAATATGGAATAACACAAGTAGTAGTAAGAGACAATGAAGAATTAGTAGAATTTGCAGCAAAAATTCCAATAGAATCAACAGTATCAATTTTAGGAGTTATACGAAAAAGAGATGAAGAGACAATAAATGAAAAATTAGAAACAGGATTGGTAGAACTTAAAGCAGAAAAAATAGAAATATTAGGTAAAAGAACTAAAATGCTACCATTTGAAATATCTGAAAGCAAAAAAACACGTGAAGACTTAAGGTTAAAATATAGATATTTAGACTTAAGAAATAAGAAAGCATTAGAAAATATTAAACTAAGAGCAGAAGTAATACAATTCTTAAGAATGAAAATGATAGAACTAGGATTTTTAGAAGTACAAACACCAATACTCACAAGTTCATCGCCAGAAGGAGCAAGAGACTACTTAGTACCAAGTAGATTAAATCCAGGCAAGTTTTATGCATTACCACAAGCACCACAACAATTTAAACAATTATTAATGGTATCTGGAATAGACAAATACTTTCAGGTAGCACCATGTTTTAGAGATGAAGATGCAAGAGCAGATAGAAGCCCAGGAGAATTCTATCAATTAGACATGGAAATGGCATTTGCAAAGCAAGAAGATGTATTTAATGTTATAGAAAAAGTAATGTATGATACCTTTAAAAAGTTTTCAAACAAAGAAATTGTAAAATATCCATTTCCAAGAATAACTTATAAAGAAGCAATGTTAAAATATGGAACAGATAAACCAGATTTAAGAAACCCATTAATAATAGAAGATGTAACAGATATTTTTGAAAATATAGATATTAAAGTATTTAATGGAAAAATAGTAAGAACAATAACAGTAAAAGATGTAAAAAATATGCCAAGAACGTTTTTCGAAGACATGACAGAATATGCAATAAAAGATTGCAAAGCAAAAGGGCTTGCATGGCTAAGGGTCATGGAAGATGGAAGCTTACAAGGACCAATTGCAAAACTAATACCAGAAAAAGAAAAACAAGAAATGTTAGAAAGAACAAAAACTGAAATAGGAGATGCAATATTCTTTATAGCAGAACATAAAGGAAGAGTAGAAGAACTATCAGGACTTATAAGAGAAGAAGCTGGAAAAAAATTAGGATTAATAGATGAAAACAAATTTGAATTCTGTTGGATTATAGATTTTCCAATGTATGAAATAAAAGATAATGGAGAATTAGGATTTTGTCATAATCCATTCTCAATGCCACAAGGAGGAATAAAAGCATTAGAAGAGCAAGATAAACTAGACATCCTTGCATATCAATATGACATTGTATGTAATGGAATTGAATTA
The DNA here is from genome assembly GCA_022795675.1 of Clostridia bacterium. Lineage (GTDB taxonomy): Bacteria > Bacillota > Clostridia > TANB77 > CAG-508 > CAKPSH01. The sequence goes on along the minus strand of JAAWHY010000004.1, from coordinate 7,078 downwards.
TCATCAGGAGCGGTAAGAAACCATGATATAGAAATAATGAAAAAAGTATTTGAAATATTAGGTTACACAGAAGAAGATATTAAAACAAAATTTGGAGCATTATATGAAGCATTTCAATATGGAGCACCACCACATGCAGGAATAGCACCAGGAATAGATAGAATGATAATGTTATTAACAGGAGAAGAATGTATAAGAGATATAATAGCTTTCCCAATGAATGCAAAAGCGCAAGACTTGTTAATGAATGCACCAGGAGACGTAACACAAGAACAATTAAAAGAAATTCATATATCCGTAGATGACAAATAACAATAAAACATTGATATTACACAAAAAAAGGTATATAATAATAACATTAATAAAGAGAAAGGAAGATTTTATGGAGGTCAAAAAAGAAGAATTATTGCATCTTGCAAATTTAGCAAGGCTAAAATTGCAAGATAATGAAATAGAAAAATATCTATTAAATCTACAAGACATATTAAATTATGCAAATTTAATAAATAAAGTAGATGTTGAAGGTTTAAAAGAAACAATAGGCGAAAGAGATTCTTACAATGTATTTAGAAAAGATGAGATAGATAAATTTGATAATATAGAAGGTATGATTAAGAATTTTCCAGAGGAACAGGATAGTATGATTCGTGTACCTAAGGTCGTACAATAGAGGAGGTAAAAATGGATATTACAGAATTAACAGTTCATGAATTGCAAGAAAAATTAAAAAGCAAAGAACTTACAATAACTGATATAAATAAAGCATATATAGATCGAATAAATGAAAAAGAAAAAGATGTACAAGCATTTATTACACTAACAACAGATGAAGCATTAGAGACATCAAAAAACATTGAAGAAAGTGTAAATAAAGGAGAAATAAAAGGAGAATTAGCAGGGATTCCAATAGGAATAAAAGATAATATTTGTATAAATGGAGTAAAAACAACATGTGCATCTAAAATGCTAGAAAACTTTATTGCACCATATAATGCAACAGTAATAGAAAAAATAAATGATGAAAATATGATATGTCTTGGAAAAACAAACATGGATGAGTTTGCAATGGGAAGTTCAACTGAAAACTCATATTTCAAAAAAACTAAAAATCCATGGGACTTAAGTAGAGTACCAGGTGGGTCATCAGGAGGCTCAGCAGCAGCAGTGGCATCAAACATGGTACCATGGGCTTTAGGATCAGACACAGGAGGAAGTATACGTCAACCAGCAGGATGTTGTGGAATTGTAGGATTAAAACCTACTTATGGACTAATCTCAAGATATGGACTTATTGCATATGCATCATCATTAGACCAAATAGGAACATTTACAAAAGATGTAGAGGACACAGCAATCTTATTAAATATAATAGCAGGTCATGATGATAAAGATACAACATCAGCAGTACAAGAAAAAAAGGATTACACAAAAGCATTAAAAAATGATGTAAAAGGGCTTAAAATTGCAGTTCCAAAAGAGTTTTTCGGAGATGGAATAAACAAAGAGGTAAAAGAAAGTATAGAAAAAGCTATAGAAAAATACAAAGAATTAGGAGCAACAGTAGAAGAAGTATCATTAGATATAGCAGATTATTCCTTAGCAACATATTACATCATTGCATGTGCGGAGGCAAGTTCAAACTTAGGTAGATTTGATGGAATTAGATATGGATATAGAAGCTCAAAATTTAATAATTTAAGAGATATTTATATAAACTCAAGAAGCGAAGGATTTGGAGATGAAGTAAAAAGAAGAATAATACTTGGAACATATGTATTAAGTTCAGGATATTATGATGCATACTATAAAAAAGCACAACAAGTTAGAACATTAGTAAAAAATAGATTTGATGAAATCTTTGAAAATCATGATATAATATTAACACCAACAGCCCCAACAACAGCCTTCAAAATTGGAGAAAAATCAGATAATCCACTAGAAATGTATTTATCAGATATATGTACAGTTTCAGTAAATATAGCAGGTCTTCCAGGATTATCTATGCCATGTGATGTAAATAGCGAGGGAATGCCAGTAGGAATGCAATTAATAGGAAAACGTTTTGACGAAGAAACAATATTAAATGCAGCATATACATATGAACAAGCAACTAAATTTAGAGAGAAGTATAAACCTACATTTAAAAAATAGGATTAAAAAATAATCGCCATTTGACGTTGTTGTTCATCAAAAGAAAATCCTCGACGTACAAAAAGTACGCCTCCAGTATTTCTTTTTCGAACGCCTAGTCAAATAACGATTCTTTTCTAATCAAATTGTAGGGGCGGGGCTTGCCTCCGCCCAGTGAAATCAACAATAAATCTAATTGAAATGATACAAAAATATAAGGTTAGAAAGAATTAACAATTATTTTCTAGCTACAAGAAAGGAATGATAATACATGTCCATAGAAGAATACGAAACAGTGATAGGACTAGAAGTCCATGCAGAACTATCAACAAAAACAAAAATATTCTGTAAATGTCCAACAAAATTTGGAGCAGAGCCAAACACACAAGTATGTCCAATATGTATGGCAATGCCAGGAACATTACCAGTATTAAATGAAAAAGTAGTAGAATATGCAGTAAAAGCAGGAATTACTATAAACTGTGAAATAGAAAGAGATAGTAAAAACGATAGAAAAAACTATTTTTATCCAGACTTACCAAAGGCATATCAAATATCACAATATGATAAACCATTATGTAAAAATGGAAATATTGAGATAACAGTAGATGAAGAAAAAAAGAAAATAGGAATTACAAGAATTCATATAGAAGAAGATGCAGGGAAATTAAATCACGATGATTTTGGTGGGGGAAGTCTAGTTGACTTAAACAGAGCAGGAGTACCATTAATAGAAATAGTTTCAGAACCAGACATGAGAAGTTCAAAAGAAGTGGATGCATATTTAAAAAAATTAAAAGCAATACTTGAATATATTGAAGTATCAGACTGTAAAATGCAAGAAGGTTCATTTAGAGCAGATGTAAATGTGTCTATTAGAAAAAAAGGACAAACAGAATTTGGAACAAGAACAGAAATGAAAAACATGAATTCATTTAGAAGTATAGTAAGAGCAATTGAATATGAAAGGCTACGTCAGATAGATGTACTTGAAAATGGAGGAAAGATAGAACAAGAAACCTTAAGATGGGACGATGTTTCAGGAAGAACTTTCTCAATGAGAGATAAGGAAGATGCTCAAGACTATAGATATTTCCCAGACCCAGACTTAGTAGCAATAAAGCTTTCAGAAGAATATATAGAAAACATAAAAAATAATTTACCAGAACTTCCAGAAAGTAGAAAACAAAGATATTTAGAAGATTATAAATTAACTGTAAAAGAGGCAGATGGATTAACAGCATCTAAATATTTATCAAATTTATTTGAAGAGGCGACTAAAATATCTAATAATCCGAAAGCAGTATGTAACTGGATAATGTCAGACATATCAAGAATATTAAATGAAAGAGAATTAGAGCCATCAGACATTAAATTCTCAGGAGAAGATTTAGCAGAACTAATAGACTTAATAGAAAAAGGAACAATTAGTAGTGCAATAGCTAAGAAAGTTTTAGAAAAGATGTTTGATGAAGCAAAAAAACCAGAAGACATAATAAAAGAAAATGGATGGATACAGATTTCAGACGAAGGAGCAATAAAAGAAGTAGTACTAAAAATATTAGAAGCAAATCCTCAATCTGTTGCAGACTATAAAGCAGGAAAAGAAAAAGCATTAGGATTTTTAGTAGGTCAAGCAATGAAAGAAACAAAAGGGCAAGCAAATCCTCAAATGCTAAATCAGATGTTTAAAGACGAACTAAAATAAAATTTATGATAATTTTATTTTAATTCGTCTGTAGGGGCATAGGTAAGACTGTGCCCATTTTAATTTTATTCTATAATTCCTTTTTTATCCTATTAAACCCAATTCCAAACGCAAAAAATGTACATGCAAAAAGGATACTATTTTTTAATATATAAAAGCCTATGTAATAAATAATAATAGAACTGTAAAATAAATCATATGTAAGTAAAAACAAACTTGATATAATTGCTAATGCAAAGCAAAACATAAGTCCTTCCTTCATAATCTTTTTAATTTTATCATCCATAGAGTTAATCAAATTAGATACCTTTTCTCTCATAACAACACAATCCTTTCTAAATATGAATATTCTAAAATAGTCATTAAAACTACATAAAGAGTATATAAAAAATAATTAATTCCATTTCTTTATAAATATAGATTAACATAAAATCGAACAAAAAACAATGTAAATAATTGGATGTTTACTATTATATTTGATTATTTCATCTACTATATAAAAATATTAATCAATCGTTACTGGATAATGGTTTTAATCACATAAATTTGTGTCTGTTGAGATGATAAATTTTTAGGTAATATTTAAGATTGTAGAGAAGATGTAGGGGCGCACAGTGTGCGTCCGTAAAATAATAGAAAATTAAACATTAATCATTAATATGTTTCAATTAATTTTAGGGGCAAGCCTTGTGTCTGCTAATTGAAAATAGAAATTATAATATTTTTATTATATATCTATTACATTGAATATTAAAATAAATAATATAAATTAAAATTTCTACAATTCGGCGGACGCACACTGTGCGCCCCTACAATGGTTACATTAAATTTATATTTCTAGTAACAGATATTTTTAATATTCATAAAAAAATTGAATTATCTCTAATCTTATGATAAAATAATTATGTTGAAAAATGGCAATTATATTTCAACTAATAGGAAAGGAATGATATAAATGCAAGAAAACGAAACATACATAACACCATTAAGTGGAAGATATGCAAGCAAGGAAATGAACAAAATTTGGTCACCAAGTGCTAAATATTCAACATGGAGAAAACTATGGATAGCATTAGCTGAAACAGAAAAGGAATTAGGAATTAATATTACAGATGAACAAATAAGAGAAATGAAAGAAAATGTAAATAACATTGACTATGATATTGTAGCTGGGAGAGAAAAAGAATGTAGACATGATGTAATGAGCCATGTATATGAATTTGGATTAAAATGTCCAGAAGCAAAACCAATAATACATTTAGGAGCAACCTCATGCTTTGTAACAGATAACACAGATGTTATATTAATGAGAGAAGCTCTAAAAATTGTAAAACAAAAATTAATAGTAGTAATTAATAATTTGAAAGAATTTGCAGATAAAAATAAAAATGTTACATGTTTAGGATATACACATTTTCAACCAGCACAGCTTACAACAGTAGGAAAAAGAGCAACACTTTGGATGCAAGACTTATTAGAAGATTTAGAAGAATTAGAATTTGTAGAAGAACATATGAAATTATTAGGTTGTAAAGGTACAACAGGAACACAAGAAAGTTTTATGAAATTATTTAAAGATGAAAACAAAGTTAAACAAATAGACACAAAAATAACAGAAAAAATGGGATTTGATAAATTCTATGCAGTATCAGGACAAACCTATACAAGAAAACTAGATTCAAGAGTTTTAAATCTATTATCAGGTATTGCACAAAGTGCATCAAAATTTGCAAATGATATGAGATTGTTGCAACACGAAAAAGAATTAGAAGAACCATTTGAAAAAGGACAAATCGGCTCATCAGCAATGGCATATAAAAGAAATCCAATGAGAAGCGAAAGAATAAACTCATTATCAAGACATGTTATGGTTTTAGCACAAGACCCAAGTATAACAGCTGCAACACAATGGTTAGAAAGAACTTTAGATGATTCCGCCAATAAGAGAATATGTGTACCAGAAGCATTTTTGGCAGTTGATGCAATACTAATATTATATGGAAATATAAGCAAAAATATAGTAGTATATGAGAATGTAATAAAATCAAAATTAATGCAGGAATTACCATTCATGGCAACAGAAGAAATAATTATGAATGCTGTATTAAAAGGAGGAGACAGACAAGAGTTACATGAAAAAATAAGAGTATACTCGATGGAGGCAGCAAGAGAAGTAAAACAATTTGGTAGACAAAATGACTTAGTAGATAGAATTGCAAACGATACATCATTTGGATTAACAAAAGATGAAATATTAAAAGCATTAAATCCAGATAATCTTTGTGGTATAGCACCTCATCAAGTAGATGAATTCATAAAAGAAAAAGTTAGCCCTGTATTAAATAAATATGCAGAATTATTAAAATTTGAAAATATTGAAGTAAATGTATAAGAAAAAATTGACAATAGATATACATTATGTTATAATATTTATCTGTAACCGCATAAATAAGGTTCATAAAGTCTGATTAAGTTCAGATACCTAAATAGATTTAAAGGTTAGCGAGTATACAAAAAAAGGGAGGTGCCTGAAATAATGTACGCAATAATCGAAGCTTGTGGAAAGCAATACAAAGTAGCACAAGGAGACGTTGTATTTTTCGAAAAATTAGATGCAGAAGAAGGCAAAAAAGTAAAATTTGATAATGTAATCTTAGTATCTGAAGACAATGGAAAAATAGAAGTAGGAAATCCTTATGTTAAAGGTGCTAAAGTAGAAGGAAAAGTAGTTTCTCATGGTAAAGCTAAAAAAATCCTTGTTTACAAATACAAAGCAAAAAAGAATTACAGAAGAACACAAGGACATAGACAACCATATACAAAGGTTGAGATAACAGCTGTTAAAACTGCTGCAGAGAAAAAAGCTACAGCAAAAACAGAAGCCAAATCAGAAGTAAAAGCAGAAGCTTAAAAGATAAGAACCATTTAAATATAGAAAGGAGAGACTAACATGGCACATAAAAAAGGGCAAGGTAGTACCCATAATGGTAGAGACAGTGAGTCTAAACGTTTGGGTGTAAAAAGAGCAGATGGACAATTTGTTCTTGCCGGAAACATATTAATGAGACAAAGAGGAACAAAAATACATCCAGGAACTAATGTTGGAATAGGTAGTGACGATACATTATATGCATTAGTAAATGGAGTAGTTAAATTTGAAAGAATGGGTAGAGACAAAAAGAAAGTTAGTGTTTACCCACAAGAAAATAAATAAATAATTATCCCCCAGTTAACTGGGGG
>JAAWHY010000114.1 GCA_022795675.1 Clostridia bacterium | reverse complement strand
TTCATATGTTACCATTACTTCTGGCCAGTGTACCATTGGTGCCATAAAAAATTGCAAAGTATGTTTTCCTATATTTATTTCTGTTCCTTCTTCTACCTCTACTTTTCTTTGTTCAAAATTTGGTATGTTAAAGAATTGTTTTAACATTACAAAGGTTTTTTGATTTCCGATTATCTTCATTTCTGGATATTTACTGGCTATTTCTCCTATATTATAAGCATGGTCAGGTTCCATATGTGAGACTACTAAGTAGTCTGGTTTTTCGTTTTCTAAGGCTTGTTCTAAATTTTTTAACCATTCTTTAGTTTTTCTTCTATCCACAGTATCCATTATTACATTTTTCTCGTCTTTGATCAAATAAGAATTATATGATATTCCATTTGGAACAACATATTGTCCTTCAAATAAGTCTATTGTTTTATCATCTGCTCCAATATATATTATATCTTCTGTAATCTTCATTACCAATTATTCCTCCATTTAAATACAAATTAATATTTTAGGGCGTTTTCGGATTTTTCCTCCGATTGCGCCCCCCTACATTTTCTAAGATTGAAAAATCTTTAAAATTATTCTTCCACTCTTTCAAACATTTCTTTTCCTACACCACATAATGGACATACCCAATCCTCTGGTAAATCATCGAATTTTACGCCTTCCTTTTCTTCATCATAAATATAACCACATATTGTACATTTGTATTTTTCCATGATTTTCACTCCTATCTTAATATTTTAGAATGCTTATATTATATCACTATATCAAAAAAAAGCAAATTATTTTTGTTCTTCTAGTAAAAATTTTTCAAATGCATCCCTACGCACTTTTTATTTGTTCATTGTATTCTAATACTTTGTCTATGCTTATAGTCTTATTATGCTCTATTCTTTCCCATTTATAACTTCTTTTCCATAGTGCGATTATGTTTACTGGTATCCATGTTAATATAAATATTGGTAAAGTTAATATTCCCTTTAAGTTGTCTTTTATTCTTTTGTCATTTGCTTTCAATACAAAAATTGATAATGCAATACTTGTTAAATAACAACATAAAAGTGAAGAAAATGTGTCATGACTAATTCCATATATTATTGCTAATATTATATGTAATGCAAATGCAATACTACTTACAATTTGCAATGTTGGTGCCATTAAAAATATTAAAGCATCAATACAATTTAACTTTCCTTTTATTCCTTCTTGTATTAGGTTAGGTGCATAGTTTAATAAGCACTGATTTGTTCCTATTGACCAACGAATTCTTTGCTTGAAGGATTCTTTTAATGTTGTAATTTGTTCATCATAAGTTATTGCTTCTCTTACAAAGGCTATTTCTTCGTTATTTATTGCACATTTTACAGATAATTCTATATCTTCTGTCATGCTTTTAGGGTTATAACCTTTTTTGTACAGCCTTTCTTTTGCTATCATAAATCCTGTTCCATTGATAAAACTAGATTGTCCTATATTCATTCTTGCTCTATTGAAGAAATGATTTTGTATCATATAATATAATGTATAACAATTAGATATCCATGTGTCATGTGGGTTTTTGCTATCTCTATATCCTTGTGCTAATTGATATCCACTGCATAATGCATCATTCATTTTTTCTACGAATTGTGGATGTACTACATTGTCTGCATCGAATATTATAAATGCATCATAAAATTCAAAGTTATCATTTAAATATTCAAAACTATATTTTAGTGCTTCTCCCTTTGATTTAATTTTTTCTGTACATTCTATTATTTCTGCATTGTTTTCTATTGCGATTTCTTTTGTTCTGTCATTACAGTTATTAGGTAATACAAAAATATCATATAATTCTTTGGGGTATTTTTGCTTTTTTAAACTATCTAATAAATTTCCTATTACTTTTTCTTCATTTCGTGCAGGAATTATAATTGCAAATCTATTTTTGGCATTTGTCTTCTTTATTTTCTTCTCTTTCAAAAATACAAATATTCCTATAATTACATAATATACTCCATATATTATCATTAGTATATCTATTACTTTTAATATTCCAACAATTATTTTTAACATAATATCACCTTTTTTCTTATTTAATTATACACAACCAAATAAAAAAATAAATGACTATATTGTCACTTTCCGAGTTTTTTTGTCGAGCACATGCACCATACCCACTGCGGCAAATTGAATTTTTACAATGAGATTATAAAAATTAAGAATTTCAATAGGGTATTAACCATAAAGAAATTCTTAATCCAAATTAATTACAACTGATCAATCATAGTGCAACCACTTTAAACCGAAGTCCCACTTTTCTTTAAAATAATATGAGACATCACACAACTTTCCTTCACTCAGCAAATCTCCAACATAATTTATAGCATCATCATCAGGATTAACAATTACAATTCCTATCTCAAATGCCTTTGCTATTTGCCTTTCTTTTGTATTCGGTTCATTCAATGACATAATTGCATAGGGTTTAATAATCTCATTGTTTCTTTTAGTTCTACAAGTTATTTGGCAATATGTTTCCATCTCATATGATAACCTTTCTAGCTCATTAAGACTAAGACACATACTCGGAAGATTGGATAACTCTTCAATTTTCTCTGCATATTTTCGTGTATCTGAGTCACATGGAAATACATGTACTATATCTTCTGCTATAATATCGTACAGAAAGAAAATATTTCCTTTATAATGAGAAACATTTTTGTTCCATACTTCTGTAAAACCTATAAAGTTCCTTTCAGTGAAGTCCTTATAATATTTTTTCTTCTTAATAAAATCTTCACCCCACTGAGCAGTATCTACTCTTCCAATAAGATGAAATTCTTTACCCTTAGGCAAATTTACTTCCCAATATTTAGTTTTTGGTATATCTAGCTTTGTTAAACCATTAGCAATGTCCTCATAAGACATTCTCCGACACTCTTCAAGTGTAATTCCTGAATGATTGAATGATGAATTTTCAATAATCCATTTTGGTTGATTAATTTCGTGTAATTTTATCATTTTTTCCTCCTTAAACTCTATTGTTGATAAGTTCCTCTTTAAAAAACTAAAAGTCAAAGAAATATCTTCTCACTAAGTTAGTACAAAAGATTTAATTACATATAATTTATCATATTATTAAGATTATACTATAATTTACATAATTTTTCAATATTATCACTATTTTTTTGTAATTAATCTGTGATAATATTACCCTAAGAAAATATCTCATGAAAATGATACCCAATGGAAAAGATAAGGAGATGAGATATTTAATGAAT
>JAAWHY010000113.1 GCA_022795675.1 Clostridia bacterium | reverse complement strand
AATTCAATTAGAAGGATATATTTATAGAAACTTATATTCAAATGTATTGCTATTTATTCCATTTATGATATATTATTTAGTAAAAGGACGTGAAATAATGTCAGCACAAGCAGTAGGTGGAGCAGTAGGACATAATCCTATATCAATAATTATACCTTGCCATAGAGTAATAGGAGCTAGGGGAGATCTAACAGGATATGCTGGTGGAATAGAAATAAAGAAAAGACTACTTGAATTTGAAAAAATCTAAATAATTTTAAGGAGAGAAATAATGATAGGAAATTTATATTTAGTAGCAACACCAATAGGTAATTTAGAGGATATTACATTAAGAGCAATTAGAACATTAAAAGAAGCGGATATTATAGTAGCAGAAGATACAAGGCACACATTGAAACTATTAAACCACTTAGATATATCGAAACCATTAATAAGTTACCAAAGACATAGTAATGAAAAAAGAATAAATGAGATAATTGAAAAAATATTAGATGGGAATAATATAGCACTTGTAACAGATGCAGGAACTCCAGGAATATCAGACCCAGGAGAAGAAGTGGTAAAAGAAGCAATAAAAAATAATATAAAAGTTATACCAATACCTGGTGCTTGTGCTTTGATTTGTGCATTAATTGCATCAGGTTTAGATACAAAGGAATTTACATTTATAGGATTTTTACCAATGAACAATAAAAATAGAAAAGAAAAATTAAAAGAAATTAAATTTTCAAAAAATACTGTAATTTTATATGAAGCACCACACAAATTAAAAGAGACATTAAAGGATCTGAGATATATAATAAAGAACAGAAGAATTGTACTAGCACATGAAATCACTAAAATTCATGAAAGCTTTGAAAGTGGAACTATAGATGAAATAATTGAAAAGGTAATAGAACCAAAAGGAGAATATGTTATTATAATAGAAAAAAATAAACAGACCATAAGTGAAGAAGAATTAAATGAACTTAGCCTAGAAGAACATTATAAATATTATGAAAAATTAGGATATGAAAATAAAGATATAATAAAACAAATAGCAAAGGATAGAAATGTACAGAAAAATGAAATATATAAACAATTTATAAAAACTGAGCCTAAGAATTTATAACAAATGGAAATTCTAAGAAAATATAAGGCTGGCCATAATTATATTATACATAAAGTTATCATATCATGATAACTTTAATAGAATATAAAAAAATGATGGAATTAATCCATCATTTTTGTGTTTCTTCAATTTGTAAACCTGTAAGTTTTTCGACACATTTATTACAAACAAGTTTATCCTTGTATTCATATAAATTCTTTGTGTTTCCGCAAAAAATACAATTAGGTTCATATTTCCTTAAAATTATTGAAGAACCATCAACAAAAATCTCAATAGGGTCTTTTTCCACTATTTTGAATTGATTACGAAGTTCCATGGGTATAACTACTCGACCTAGTTCATCCATTTTTCGTACAATTCCTGTAGATTTTATCATAGAAATTCCTCCTTAAAAGCCAAAGTTCCTTAAATGCAAAAAAGTAAAACTACTATATAATAATAGCATAATTTGTATAATAAGGTCAATGAAAAATTTATGAAAAATAATGTATTTTTTTTATTTTTCAGAATAAAGTTTAACAGGAGTAAAGGAGAAAAGATGTTAAATATTATTTGGCCAATATTTATAATAATTTCATATATATATGCAATAATCACAGGAAATATAGAGAAAGTAAATGTAGAAATTTTTAATTCTGTAAATGAAGCGGTTTCATTAAGTATCAATTTATTAGGGGCAATGTGCTTATGGTGTGGAATAATGAAAATAGCACAAAACACAAACTTAATCATAAGATTTACAAAACTATTAAATCCAATAATGAATTGGTTATTTCCAGAGCTAAAAGAAAACAAAGAAGCAAAGGAACAAATAGCAATGAATATGACAGCAAACATTTTAGGAATAGGTAATGCATCTACACCATTAGGATTAAAAGCAATGGAAACATTACAAAAAGATAATAAAGACAAAGAAAGATTATCCGATTCAATGGCTATGCTAATTGTACTAAACACAGCATCATTACAAATAATACCAACAACAATAATAGCAATAAGAGTATCCCTAGAATCAAAAAATCCAACATCAATAATTGTACCTGTATGGATAGCAACAATATGTGCAGCAATTGCTGGAGTAATATCTGTAAAATTATTCATAGCCAAAGAGCAGAAAAGACAAATGACTATAAAAAGAAGGAGGTAATATCAAATGGGAATAATAAATTACATATCAATAATAGCAGTACCATTAGTAATACTTTTAATTATATTATATGGTGTAATAGAAAGGAAAAAAGTTTTTGATATATTTATAGAAGGAACAAAAGAAGGACTAAAAACAACAATAAAAATTTTACCAACATTAATAGGATTATTTTTAGCAATAGGAGCACTAAGGAGTTCTGGAATAATTGAAGGTATAGGAAAGATTTTATATCCAATACTAACAATAATAAAATTTCCAATAGAAATATTACCACTGGCATTATTAAGACCAATATCTCGGAAGTGCATCAATAGCAACAGCAACAGACATAATGAAGACATATGGAGTAGATAGCCAAATAGGAATAATAGCGTCTGTAATAATGGGAGCAACAGAAACAACACTATATACAATAGCGGTGTACACAGGAATAGTAAAAATAAAAAAAACAAGATTTGTACTATATGCCGCTTTAATAGCGGATGCGGTGGGAATTGCTACTGCGATAACGGTTTGTCGAATAATGTCGATGTAAAGTTGTTGACAAATTATGTAAAAAAATGTTATTATATATACAGAAAGAACAATTTTATTCTTTATATATTTTTATCAAGTAAATCAACATTTTTTGTATCAAAAATTTTTTAAATCTAAAAGTAAAATCCAAAAAATCCTGTAAGATAAAAGTATAAAAAACGATATATTTAAATTTTAATTATCTGAAAATTGAAATTTTATTTATCGTATATTAATTATTACGTTTTTAAACTTGTAGGGGAAAGAAAAATTTTAATCTTTTTTCTGGCTCCCAAATTTTCAGAAAAACTTTCCTCTACATAGCCCCCATTATAATATTTTCTTACAGGAGACGCAAAAACTTCTGTAAGTCTTTTTTTTAAGCCTGCTAAATTTGTAAAACAAATTTAGCAGGCAGTAAAAAGAAGAAAGATTAAGAAAGGTGAATAAAAATGAAGATAGGTTTTAAAGCATGATAAATTTGTAAA
>JAAWHY010000112.1 GCA_022795675.1 Clostridia bacterium | reverse complement strand
TTTTTTCATAATTATTATTTATTCTGTTATATATAAATTCTATTATATCCTCTTCCATTTTACACTTCCTAATAAATAATATTCTTTAAGATCTTTGAGTAATGATAACTCTCTTAATGTCATACTTTTATAACTTTGAACTTTTGTGAATATAAATGCACACATTTATATATTAGCAAAAAATATTATAAAATCAATAAAAAATAATAATAATTTTTTAGGAGTAAAATATGAAAAATGCTAGAAAAAATGATGGTAAATTGAATATAGTTGCAAGTAAAATTAGATATTATCGTGAATTAAATAATCTCTCTTATCAAAAATTGTCTGATATGCTTATGCTACAAGGTGTTGATATACATAAGCAAAGTATTTACAATATTGAAAAAGGTATAAGAACTGTTGTCGATTACGAACTTTGTGGCTTTGCTAAATGTTTTAATATAACAGTAAATGATTTAGTTTGTGATTTTTTTAATGAATTGAATTAAAAGGTTAGATAAGCAAAGTAGTGTCAACTATCCTAACTTGTTTTGACATTTTATGCAAATTGTTGTATAATTAAATTAACTTAATAACAATAGAATACATGTCATTCATGTGTTCGCCACCCTATAGGAGGTTTTTATGAATAATACAGAAACTTATCACGCAATACATGATTCTATCAGTCGGTTAACCGATATTTATGCCGACATTCGCTTTCGCGAAGGTTCTTCTTCAATCATGGTTTCTTGGCAGGGTAAAATTCCTGATGAGGTTACCACATCAAAAATTGAGGAAGCACTTAAACAGTTTGGCAATCCACTGCCTAATCATTGCCGTGAATCTAATTTTGTTTCCTTTATGATTCTTCGTTAAATAACCCCTTATGGGGTTTATTATTTTAATTAGTAAACAAAATTGAGTTAGAATATACCTTTCTCTGCATCTTCAATTGCTTTTATAGTTTCTGCATTTAGTTTAGTCTTTTTTATCATAAATGGGATACTCTATTCACTTCAAAATATAATGAATTCTTTGGAAATACTATTCTTACTTCTGTTCCTTCATTATAAATAGAGTTTAATTCTATTGCTATTCCTAGTTTTTCGCATAGTTTTTTACATAAGTATAACCCTATACCAGTAGATTTTTTATTTGATAATCTTCCATTAGTTCCTGTAAATCCCTTTTCAAATACTCTTGTGATTTCTCCTTTTTTTATTCCTATACCATTATCTTTTAAATATAAAATTACGTTTTCTTTACCTTGTTTACCATATATCTCTAGATTTAATTCACTTTCCATTTTTTTATATTTTATACTGTTTTGTATTATTTGATTTAATATAAATATTACCCACTTGCTATCTGTATTTACCTCTAAATCTAAATCATGAATATTAACTAATACTTTTTCCCCAATTAATATATTTTTGTTTTTCTTTATGCTTTCATTAACAATATCTTTTAAATTACTCTTTTTTATATAGTAATCCTTTTCTACTGTGTTACTTCTTGCATAAAACAATGCTTGTTCAATATAATTTTCTACTTTATCTAGTTCTTCATTTATACTTTTTGTTACTGTATTCTTGTTGTTTTCTATTATCATTTTGCTTGTTGCTATT
The DNA here is from genome assembly GCA_022795675.1 of Clostridia bacterium. GTDB lineage: Bacteria > Bacillota > Clostridia > TANB77 > CAG-508 > CAKPSH01. The sequence continues at coordinate 1,660 of JAAWHY010000112.1, read as the reverse complement.
GGCATTTTTATTTCATGTATCCATAGTTCTATATATTCTTTGTAATCTTCTTGTACATACTTATATTTATTAACATTTTCTGTCATAGATTTATCTATTTCTTCTAATGTTTGTTTTAATATTCTTCCTTCAATAAATTCTGGTTCTTTTACCATTTCTGTAATTAGATACTTTTCCTCTAATTCTTCTAACATACTTTGTAAATTATTATAATAGTTTCTTTTTATAAAATATTCTATAAATACCCCTATAGCCCCAAAAAATATTATACTTAAAGGAATATATATTTTTATAAAGTTTCCAAATGGATATGCCATTAAAAATATTTCTATGGTTGCTAAACTAAATATTATTAATGTTATTGTTAGCAATTTATCTTTTATAAAATCTCGAAATCTCATTTCTATAGCCTCATTTCGTATAATTTAATTTAGTGTATTTTCTTATAAGAACGGACGACGTTTATTTTTCAAACCAGTATGTAGCCTTGTCCTCGCCTCGTCTCTAATATATCCTTTAATCCTAATTCTCCTAGTCTATTTCTTAATCTAGTAATATTTACAGTTAAAGTATTATCATCTATAAAACTTTCACTATCCCATAGACATTCCATTATATCCTCTCTTGATACTATTTTTTCTCTATTTTGAACTAAGAAATGTAATATTTTATATTCATTTTTAGTTAGTTCAACTATTTTACCCTCCTTTTCTATTGTACTTTTGGAGGTATTTAGTATAAAGTCTTTTGCATCTATTTTTTCATTTGTTTCTCCTATATTATTTGTTCTTCTTAATAATGAACCTATTTTTGCAAGTAAGATTTGGATGTTAAATGGTTTTGTTATATAATGGTCTGCTCCATAGTTTATACATAGTAATTCATCTATTTCACTGTCTCTACTTGTGACTATTATTATAGGCATCTCTGATTTTTTTCTTAACTCTTTACAAATGTATTCTCCATCTGCTTCTGGTAAATTTATATCTAATAATAAGAGGTCTGGATTTATTTCCAAAATTTTATTTATAGTATCTTTAAATTCTTCTAAAGTTTTTGCTTCATATCCATTGTTGTTTAAAAATATCTCTAATTCATTCCTTAATTTCTCATCATCTTCTACGATTAATATTTTTTGCATGTTTCATATCCCCCATAAATTTTAATTTTTACATTATTATATCACAAAATTTGTAAGGACGCCATTTAAGCGTCCAATGAAAAATTTAAATTGCTGTTTTCATAATCATTTATAACTTGTGTATCCTTATTGTACCAATTAATTGATAATTCTTCTATATTTCCTTCGATTTTTTCTTTTAAATTTATACTTGTTCCTTCTGATGTTTCTTCTATTTCTAATTTTGTAAATCTACAATATTCATAAGTTCTATCTTTTTCATTTGACCATTTGTCTCTAGTACTATCTAATATTGCTCTAAAATTATTATCTCCTTCGTAATAGACGTCTGTTATTATCATATCTCCTTCTATGGTATAATTTATACATCTTATAAAGTCTTGTATATTGTTTTCTACATTCTTTAAGAACCTTTCTAGTTCATTCTTATTATAAATTTTGTTTCCATGAATTGATACTACACAATTATCTATTACTCCATCTTGTTTTAAATAATAGGTTTCTTTCATATTTTTGAAT
>JAAWHY010000111.1 GCA_022795675.1 Clostridia bacterium | reverse complement strand
CTGGAGGCGCCGCGGTTTTTTCGCGCCCGCGCTTTACAGCGGGAGGCAGTCAAGGTATAATAGTTTAGGATTTGTAGATGGATATTACTATAAGCCTCGTATAGATAAAGAAATATTAGAAAAATACCATGAAGGATTAATTTGTTGTAGTGCTTGTCTAGGTGGAGAAGTGGCTCAGGCCATATTAAAAGATGATATGGAAAAGGCAGAAGAGATTGCGATTTGGCATAAAAATGTTTTTGGAGAAGACTACTATCTAGAAGTACAAAGTAATTCTTTAAGAGAACAAATACTTGCAAATCAGAAACTAGTAGAACTTGCGAGAAAGCTCAAGATTCCACTTGTAGCAACAAATGATGCACATTATCTAAAAAAAGAAGATAGTTATAATCATGAAGTTTTATTATGTATTCAAACAGGAAAAAGAATGACAGATGAAGATAGAATGAGATTCCAAACAGATGATTTTTATATAAAATCTCCAGAAGAGATGAAAGATTATTTTTCAGGTCTTCCAGAAGCTATAGAAAATACAGTAAAAATTGCTGAAAAGTGTAATGTGAATTTTGAATTTGGACATACAATTTTACCAAATTATGATGTACCAGAAGAATTTAAGTCACATTATGATTATATAAAAAAATTATGTGATGATGGATTAATAGAGAGGTATGGAGAAAATCCATCAGAAGAGATATTAAAACGTACAGAATATGAATTATCTGTTATAGAAAAGATGGGGTATGTAGATTATTTCTTAATTGTATGGGATTATATTAATTGGGCCAAATCTCAAGGTATACCTGTAGGACCAGGACGTGGTTCTGGAGCAGGTTCTATTGTTGCATACGCAATAGGGATAACAGATATAGACCCAATTAAATATAGTTTGATTTTTGAAAGATTCTTAAATCCTGAAAGAATAAGTATGCCAGATTTTGATGTAGATTTTTGTTATGAAAGAAGACAAGAAGTAATAGACTATGTATCTAGAAAATATGGAGAAGACCATGTTTCGCAAATTATTACATTTGGAACAATGTCTGCTAGAATGGTAATTAGAGATGTAGGAAGAGCATTAGATGTCTCATATGCAGAAACAGATAAGCTTGCAAAAATGATTCCAAATGAATTACATATTACAATTAATAAAGCATTAGAACAAAATAGAGAATTGAAGGAATTGTATGAAAATGATAATCAAATAAAAAAGTTATTAGATATTGCTATGGCATTAGAAGGACTTCCAAGACAGGCATCTACTCATGCATGTGGAATTGTTATAACAAAAGAGCCAGTAGATACTTATGTTCCACTTTATGTTCGTGAAGGAGCAATTTCTACTCAATATATAATGACAACATTAGAAGAACTTGGGCTATTAAAAATGGACTTTTTAGGACTGCGTACATTAACAGTTATACAAGATACTATTAATCTAGTAAAACATACAAAAGGAATAGATGTTAAGTTTGATAAAGATATGAATGACAAAACTGTATACAAGTTATGGCAAGATGGTGATAGTATAGGAATTTTCCAATTTGAAAGTCAAGGTATGACAAACTTTATGAAAGAATTAAAACCAGACTGTTTGGAAGATATTATAGCTGGAGTTTCATTATATCGTCCAGGGCCAATGGATCAAATACCAAGATATATTGCAAATAAACAAGACCCAGCTCATGCTGTGTATACACATCCAGCACTTAAACCAATTTTAGAGGTAACTTATGGTTGTATGGTATATCAAGAACAAGTTATGCAAATAGTGCGTGACTTAGCAGGATATTCACTTCGGAAGAGCAGATTTAGTAAGACGTGCAATGGGTAAGAAAAAACTAGATGTAATGGCAAAAGAAAGAGAATACTTTATTCATGGCCAAACAGATGAAGAAGGAAATATTATAATTCCAGGGTGCATAAGAAATGGAATAGATGAACAATCTGCTAATAAAATATTTGATGAGATGGCAGAGTTTGCAAAATATGCATTTAATAAATCTCATGCAGCAGCATATGCAGTAGTTTCTTATCGTACAGCATATTTAAAAGCATATTATCCAGAAGAATTTATGGCAGCAACATTAAATAGCTTTTTAGGTAATTTAGATAAAGTTCCTATGTATATTGATGAATGTAAAAGAATGAATATCTCAATATTAAAGCCAGATATAAATAAAAGTTATACAAAGTTTACTGTTGATGATGGTAAAATTCGATTTGGTTTAGGAAGTATAAAAAATGTAGGAACATCAGTTGTGGATACTATTGTGAAAAACCGTGAATCAAAAGGAGATTTCGAAAGTTTTACTAATTTTTGTGAAAGAGTGGAAGGAGAAGCGGTAAACAAGAAATGTATCGAAAGTTTAATAAAATCTGGAGCATTTGATGGATTTGAACAAACTAGAAGTACTTTAATGGCATCTTTTGAATCAATTATAGATTCTATTTCTGATAGTTCTAAAAAAAGCCTAAAAGGTCAGATTACAATGTTTGATTTAGGTAATACAAAAGAAGATGAAAAAGAAATGGAGAAAATGAAATATACATATACAACTTTAAAGGAGTATTCTGAAAAAGAATTATTATCAATGGAAAAAGAGATGCTAGGTTTATATGTAACAGGACATCCATTAGAAGAACTTAGAGAAGAGATAGAAAAACAATCTAATATAAATTCTATGAAAATGAGAGAAGCGGGAGAGGCTATTCAAAATAATGAAAGTTCAAACTACAAAGATGGACAAAATGTAAAGTTAGCAGGGATTATAAATAGTGTTAAGAAAAAATATACAAAAACAAATAAAATTATGGCATTTGTTACTTTAGAAGATTTATATGGAAGTACAGAAATAATAATTTTCGAGAATTGTTATCAATCTTGTGTAAATATACTAATGGAAGATAATGTTGTGTTAGTAGAAGGAAGATTAAGCATAAGAGAAGATGAAGAACCAAAAATTGTAGCAAGTAATATAAAAGAATTTGGAGCAGTAAAGAATAAAACATTAATATTAGATATTACGAATTTAGATGATAACAAGAAAGATAAATTAAGAGGAGCATTAAAATTTTTTACAGGTGAAAAAAATAATATACAAGTATATATTATAAATGGAGAAAGAAAAGATCCAGCAGGGGGAATTTTCTTAAATGAACAGATTTTAAAAGAGTTAGAAGATGTTATACGGTGAAATAAATGTGAAAAGCCGGACGGTATCGGGTTTCCTATAATATCAACTCCGTCACGCCCCTGACCCTCGGCGCCCGGCTGATGGTCGACGGTACGGAAATCGAAGCCTCCAAC
>JAAWHY010000110.1 GCA_022795675.1 Clostridia bacterium | reverse complement strand
TATCTTTTTATTATTAACATTATATAATTATTATACAGGTATGGGAAATACAATAGAAGAAAGATTAGATTTAGATAATTTAGAAGACAATAAGAAATCAACCATTTATGAATGTTCACCATACAAAGTAGCAGCATATGTTTTATATCTATGTGCAATAGAAAAGTTAAACCCTAAGAAAGTGCTAGATAGAGCAATATATAAATGTGGTAATATTGCAGAAAGTAAATTTAATACTTATTATAAATGGTATATTTATCAAATAAACAATTTAGACTGTGAACAAGATGTGAAAAAAGAATTAATAGAAATATTAACTTATATTAGAAATTATCATATAAAATATCAATACCACTTGCCATATATTCAATTAAATATTAATCTACAAATTGAAGATGAAAGCTTATTAGAAAAAATGATGTCAATTATATATAGATTTGCAACAAGTTGTGGTTATATAAAAGAAAAAATGTCAATTATTGATACTGAATTTTTATATAATAAATGTGAAAAAGATGCTGAAATAATTAATAATATTGATAAAATGTACAAAGATAGTGGAATGATTGTAATAAAAGAAATTGAAAAAATTTCACTATCACAAAGTAAAATGGAAAATCTTTTTTATTCAATAGAAAGTAGCATGAAAATATATGATAGAACTATTACTGTAATAGCATCAAAAAATGATATAACAAACTTTATTAAAGGTTTTCCAATACTTAGGGGAAGAATTAGACATAATATAAGAATAGATGAATATAGTTTGGAAAAAATACAAGACAAGATAATAAATAGATTAAAAAGCAATTATGAAGTTTCAAAAGGAATTGAAGGAAATATAAAACAATTTATCGAAAAGGATTATAGACAAAGTGTTATAAAAAATAATGATTATATTGAAAACTTATATAGATATATTGTATATACGAATTTTAATATATTAAATGTATCTAATGAATTGAAAGAAGAAAGAATAAAATATAATAGAAATAAAACTGATAGAACAAGTAAGAAGAACATTGAAGATTTAATAGGATTAGAAGAGATAAAAAGGGAAGTTCAAAAATTCAGAAACTTATTAATATTTAATAAGAAAATATCAAATAAATTAGAAAACAAAAATATGAATATGAATATGTTATTCTTAGGAAATCCAGGAACAGGGAAGACAACAGTAGCAAGTATAATGGCAGATATTTTATATGAATTAGGATATATTAAGAAAAATAAATTTATAGATGTAACTGCAAAAGATTTAGTTGCAGAATATGTAGGACAAACTGCAATTAAAACTTCAAGAATAATAGAAAATGCTTTAGATGGAGTTCTATTTATAGATGAAGCATATTCAATAGTATCTGCAAACAAAAATGCAAGTTTTGGAGAAGAATCTATTGCAACTTTAGTTCAAGCTATGGAAAAATATAAAGATAGATTAGTAGTAATTTTTGCTGGTTATACACTAGAGATGAAAAATTTTTTAGACTCTAATCCAGGTATTGCTTCAAGAATAGGATATACTTTTGAATTTAGCAATTACACAACAGAAGAATTAATTCAAATATTAGATAATTATGCATTAAGTAAAGGATTTACGGTTGAAGAAGAAGCTAAAAAGGGAATTATAGAAATGATAGAGGTTGATAAAAATACTAGAAACTTTGGTAATGCAAGGTTTATGATTAATCTATTTGAAAGATTAGTTATGGTTCATGCTCAAGACTTTGATGAAAATAATCTAATGACTATAACTAAAAAAGACGTAGTAGGGCTTAGAAATGAAAGCTTCAGTTTAAAGAAAAGTACTGAAGAAATACAAGGAGAACTTGCTAGGTTAGTTGGATTAAATAATGTAAAAAAAGAATTAGATGGATTAATAGATTTAGTCATGTTAAACAACAAATTAGAAAAGAGAATACCATTAAATCTAAATATGATATTTATAGGAAATCCAGGAACAGGAAAGACAACAGTAGCAAGAATCTTTGCAGAGATTTTATATAACTTAGGATATATAAAAAATAATAAATTAATTGAAGTAACAGGAAAAGACTTAATTGGAGAATATGTAGGACAAACTTCAAATAAAACAGCAAAAGTATTAGAAAATGCTTTAGATGGATTATTATTTATAGACGAAGCATATACACTAATGAATCAAGCAGGAAATAATGGGAATTATTCACAAGATGCAATATCAACAATAACAAAATATATGACAGATTATGAAGGAAGAATAACAATAATATTTGCAGGTTATAAAGAAGAAATGAAGGAATTCTTAGAATTAAACTCTGGTCTAATATCAAGAGTAGGAGAAACAATAGAATTTGGAGATTATTCAGAAGAAGAATTGTTAACAATATTTAACAAAGAAGTAGAAAAGGCAGAATTTGAAATAGAGGAACAAGTAGAAGAAGCAATATTAAAAATAATAAAAGAAAACATAAAAACAAGAAACTTTGGAAATGCAAGATTTGTAATAAATGTATTTAAGAAAACTCTAATGCAACATGCAAAAAGATGTAGAGGAATACAAGATATTAAGGAATTAAAAACAATAACAAGTGAAGATATACCAGAAATTGAGATACATAAGGAAAAGAGAATAGGGTTTTAAAAAAGGGATGAATTTTTATATGGAAAAAATCGAAAGTTTTAAAGTAAATCATGAATTTTTACAAAGGGGATTATATGTGTCTAGGAAGGATTATGATAATGATACTAATAAAGTAATTGCAACAACATTTGATATAAGATTAAAAGAACCTAATAGGGAACCTGTTATTAATACAGCTGAACTACACACAATAGAACATTTAGGAGCTACATTTTTAAGAAATCATGATAAATATAAAAGAGAAATAATATATTTTGGGCCTATGGGATGTAGAACTGGATTCTATGTTATATTTAAAGGAGATTTAACATCTAAAGACATTATAGATATAATGAAGGAAATGTTTAAATTTATAGCAGAATACGAAGGAGAAGTACCAGGTGCTGACTCTAAATCTTGTGGAAATTATTTAGACCAAAATTTAGCAATGGCTAAATATGAAGCAAATAAATTTTATAAAGAAATACTTGAAAATATAAAAGAATCAAATTTAGTATATCTATAATCATGACAATATAGCAGAGCATTTTGGCGATTTTTATTATTTTAATGATATAGTGAAAAATAAATAATGAATAATACATAATATTTCTTGTACCTATGTATTATTCATTTTTAATTATTAACTATTCATTACGAATTGTAAAATTCGTACCTATGGAGCGAACGTCGTATTTATCTACAATTTTTTCTCTTCAGAGTTGATACAAATATCAATCAATTTATTGTCTTAACTTTAACATAAAAACTATAATTTTG
>JAAWHY010000109.1 GCA_022795675.1 Clostridia bacterium | reverse complement strand
TTACATGATGGACCTCCATATGCAAATGGAGAAATTCATACAGGTCATGCAATAAACAAAGTATTAAAAGATACTATAGTTAGATATAAAAATTTAAAAGGATATTATACACCTTTCATACCAGGATTTGATACACATGGTATGCCAACAGAGAAAAAGGCAATAGAAAAACTAGGTTTAAATAGAGATGAAATTCCAGTAGTTAAATTTAGAGATACATGTAAAGAATTTAATCAACAATATATAGTTAAACAAACAGAAGGTTTTAAAAGATTAGGAGTGCTTGCAGATTGGGAGAATCCATATATTACATATCAGCCACAAATGGAAGCTAAACAAATAGGTGTATTTGGAGATATGTTTAAAAAAGGATATATTTATAAAGGTCTTAAACCAGTTTATTGGTGTACGGATTGTGAAACAGCCTTAGCAGAAGCAGAAATTGAATATAAAGATGTAAAATCAAATACAGCATATGTAAAATTTCCAGTAATAGAAGGAAAAGGTTTGTTTGATGAAAGAGATACATATGTTGTAATTTGGACAACAACACCATGGACTCTTCCAGGAAATACAGGAATAACAATAAGTCCAGAGTTTAAATATAGTCTAGTGGATGTACAAGGAGAAAAATTAATAATTGCATCTGAACTTGTAGATGAGGTAATGAAAATTGCAAAAATAGAAGATTATTCTACAATAAAAGAATATGAAGGAAAAGAATTAGAAGGTATAATTTGCAAGCATCCATTTATAGAAAGGGAATCTAGAGTTGTTCTTGGTAGTAATGATACTATTTTAGTAGAATTAGATACAGGTACAGGAGCAGTACATACAGCTCCTGGATATGGTAAAGAAGATTATTTGTGTGGTTTAAAAAATAAACTAGAAATGGTAGTTACAGTAGATAGTAAAGGACACCAAACAGAAGAAGCAGGACCTTTTGCAGGAATGTATTATGCAAAATCTGATAAAGAAATAATTAAATGGTTAGATGAGCATAATTTCTTACTTGCAAAACAAGAAATAAATCACTCATATCCACACTGTTGGAGATGTAAACATCCTGTAATATATAGAGCAACAAGCCAATGGTTTGCGTCTGTAGATGGATTTAGAAAACAGGCCTTAGATGCAATAAAAGGTGTTAAATGGTATCCTGGATGGGGAGAAGAACGTATTACAAAAATGATAGAAGATAGAAATGATTGGTGTATATCACGCCAAAGAACATGGGGAGTTCCAATTCCAATTTTCTATTGTAAGGACTGCGAAAAAGAATATGTAACACCTGAAAGTTTAGACAAGGTGCAAAATATTATAGAGAAACAAGGTACAAATGCATGGTTTGAATTATCAGAAAAAGAGTTAATGCCAGAAGGGGCAAAATGTTCAGAGTGTGGATGTACAGAATTTGTAAAAGAAACAGATATCATGGATGTATGGTTCGATTCAGGTTCAACACATGAGTCTGTTTTAGAAGAGCGAGGACTTCCAGAAGCGAATTTATATTTAGAGGGAAATGACCAATATAGAGGATGGTTCCAATCTTCATTATTAACATCTATTGCAACTAAAGGAAAAGCTCCATATAAAGAAGTTGTAACACATGGAATGCTTGTTGATGAACAAGGTAGAAAAATGTCTAAAAGTATTGGAAATGTTATTGCGCCACAAGATATGATTAAGGAATTTGGTGCAGATATATTAAGATTATGGGTTATAGCATCAGATTATAAATCAGAACTTGCTTTATCAAAAGGAATATTAAAACAAGTATCAGAAGTTTATAGAAAAATACGTAATACTGCAAGATTTATACTTGGTAACATTAGTGATTTTGATGTAAATAATGAAGTTTGCTATGATGATTTAGAAGAAATAGATAAATGGGCTTTAATAAAATTAAATAAACTAATAAAAGATTGCACAAAAGCATATGATGAGTATGACTTCAACAAAGCATATCAAGCTTTAAATACATTCTGTGTAATAGATATGAGTAATTTTTATTTAGATATTATTAAAGATAGATTATATACTGCTAAACCAGATTCTATAGAAAGAAGAGCAGCTCAAACAGTAATGTATGAAATATTACAAGCTATAGTTAAAATTTTAGCACCAATGGCTTGCTTTACAGCAGAAGAAATATGGAAGTTCATGAAACATACAAATGGAGAAAATTTGGAAAGTGTTATGCTTTCATATTATCCAGAAGTAAATGAAAAATATGAAAATAAAGAGCTAGAAGAAAAATGGAATAAAATAATAAATCTAAAGGAATTAGTTTCTAAAAAATTAGAAGAAGCAAGAAGTGAAAAAATAATAGGTCATTCGTTAAATGCAAAAGTAACATTATATGCAGATAATGAGGAATATGAATTCTTACTAGAAAATAAAGATTTATTAATGGAAGTATTTATAATTTCAGGACTAGAAATAGAAAAAGATGCAAGAAAAGATGAAGAGAAAATAGGTGTAAAAGTAGAAGTAGCAGATGGAGAAAAATGTGAAAGATGTTGGATGTATAGTACAACAGTAGGTCAAGATAAAGAAAATCCATGTATATGTCATAGATGTAGTGAAGCTTTAAAATAAGAGTCTAGACATTAGATTTTAGGTATTTAGAATTAAAAAATAGTAAAAGATAGAGGTGTTTATATGGAATGGAAGTATATAAAAAAATTAAAGGATATAAATTGCATCACAAAAATAGAAAATGAATACAATATACACATACCTCAAACATTAAAAGATATAATAATTAATTATAATGGTGGAAGACCATTTGATGAAATGTTATTTAATACAGAAAAAATGATGAAAAAGTAATTAAATCATTATTATCATACAATATAGATGATAAAGAAAATGTGTATATTTTTAGTGAAATATTTGAAAAAGGCTTTATTCCATTTGCTATTACTGTATTTGGCGATGTAATATGTATCAACAATAAAAATGAAAACATAGAATTGTATTTACATGAGTTATATACATTTGAGTATATCTGTAAAAATATAGATGAGTTTTTTAGTATTCTATATCAAGATAATTAAATATGTATTCAATCATTAAATAAAAGATATTTGATAGAAATCAGATATCTTTTTAAACCTTACTTATGAGATATAAAAATATTATCCTGTAACAATATAAATTACATATTTTCTGTATTATGTTGCCATAATATAAAAAATCCTGTATAATACTAAAGAAATTTATAATAAAATTAGAAAGAGGAAGAGAATGAAAGTTGCAGATTTTAATTATAATTTACCAGAAGAATTAATAGCACAAGTACCAATACAAAAAAGAGATAAAGCAGGGAATCCTATACAGTCATACTTTTAAGAAGTTATTTGTGGAAGGAAAAGCAGTTGTAATCATACA
>JAAWHY010000003.1 GCA_022795675.1 Clostridia bacterium | reverse complement strand
ATAAATTTGGAAAACTGGACAGCTCCTACCATCTGGCCTTTGAAAAAGGGATCGGCATCCACGGTTCCTCCTACACCAACACCATGATGGTGGAATTGGTTCTTTACTATATCTTTTAAAAATATCATACATTTCCTCAGTAGAAAATCCACATGCATATAAAGTCGCTATGATACTTCCAGAAGAAGTTCCAGAAATATAATCAAATTTTATATTTGCTTCTTTTAAAGCTTTTATTGCTCCAATATGTGATACTCCTTTAATTCCTCCGCCTGCTAAACTTAATCCTAGTTTCATAAAAAATCACCTAAAATATTATATTCTAGGTGATTTTTTATTGTTACTTTGCTATCTTTTTATTAAAACATTTACAAATATACCTTTTGCTTATAGACTTTCAGCTTCTAAAGTAAGTTCCTTCATTAATTGTTTTACAGTTGTAATTGCATTTATTCTATAAGCATTACTTCCGTACAAATAATAAACTATTATCTATGTCGCCTTTTACCGCATTAATTAATGCTCTTGTTATACAATATGGAGTTTCTTTAGGATTACAAGTTTTTATACAACCTAAACACTTGCTATTAATACCTTTTATTCCTTTTTCTTTTCTTTCTTCTACTTCTTCAATAAATTTATTTCTTATTGCTCTACCTGGCATTCCCACTGGACTTTGTACTATTTCTATTTCTTCTTTTGTAGCTTTTATATATGCTTCTTTATATTTAATATCAGCATCACATTCTTCTGTTGCAACAAATCTTGTCGCCATTTGGACTCCAGAAGCACCTGCCTTTAAAGCAGATATAATATCTTTTCCATTATAAATTCCTCCTGCAGCTATAACAGGAATTTTTTTCTTAAACTCTTCTTCAAATTCTTTAACTTTATCTACTACTTCTCTTACAATTTCATATATATTTTTCTTATTTTCCTCTTTTAATTCCTCCTTTGAAAATCCTAAGTGTCCACCAGCTTCTGGCCCTTCTACAACAATCATATCTGGTATATGATTTTGTTTTGCCCATAATTTTATCATTAAATCAGCTCCTCTTGCAGAAGATATAATAGGTGCAATTTTTACATTAGTTCCTTGTATTAATTTTGGAAGTTCTTTTGGAAGACCTGCACCTGATATTATTAAGTCTATCCCACTTTCTATAGCTTTTTTTACATTCTCCTTATAAAAGTTAGTAACAGACATTATATTTATTGCTACTATTCCATTTCCTTTTGAGATTTCTTTTGCCTTTTTTATATGTTTTTCTAAAGATCTTAAATTAGCTTTTAATGTATTTGTCTCAAAATCTGGTTCATCAAAGCCAATCTGAGCTGTTGATATTACTCCAACTCCACCTTCTTTAGCTACAGCACCCGCTAAATTTGAACGAGATATACCGTACTCCCATCCCCCCTTGAATTATTGGAAGTTTTGAAACTAAGTCTCCTATTTTTAATTCTGGTAATTTCATATTATATTTTCTCCTTAATAAATTTATTTTCAATTAAATTTTTAAATTTCCTATTCTGCGTAAACTCGTTTAGTGTTCTTTTTAAGTTCTTTATCTAGTATTTTATACTAGATATCTTTTAAAAAATATAGGCGTTTCCTTCGCCCATATTTAGTGTGTTTTAATTAATAGTTATATTCCCATTATATTATATCCACTGTCTGCATAAATAATTTGCCCTGTAATCGCCCTAGACATATCACTCATTAAAAATGCTACTGAATTTCCAACTTCTTCTGTTGTAACATTTCTTCTAAGTGGTGCCTTTTCTTCTACTACATTAAGAATAGTACTAAAATCTTTTATTCCTTTTGCAGATAAAGTCTTAATTGGCCCTGCTGATATAGCATTTACTCTTATACCCATTGGTCCTAAATTATCTGCTAAATATCTTACACTACATTCTAATGCTGCTTTTGCAACTCCCATTACATTATATCCTTCTAATACTTTTGTAGAACCATGATATGTTAAAGTTATTAAATTTGCATTTTCGTTTAACATATCTATTTCTTTTGCAATTCTTGATACAAGCACAAATGAATATGCACTTACATCAACAGCATGAGAATATCCTACTTTACTTGTATATATAAAATCATTGCGTAAGTCTTCTGTATTTGCATGTGCAATTGCATGAACTATTCCATCTACTTTTCCATTTTCTTCTTTTATTTTTGTAAATACCTCTTTTACTAATTCATCTTCTGATGCTCCATCTAATATATATGATTTACTTCCTTCAAATTCTCCTATTAATTCTTCTATCTTATCTTTATTCTCTTCTCCCATATATGTAAATATTAATTTTGCTCCATTTTCATATGCAGATTTTGCAATTCCATACGCTATACTCCATTTGTTTCTTATTCCCATAATTAATATTTTTTTGTCTTTTAATAACATTTCTATTCCTCCTATAATTTTATAAATTCTCCCATGTTCCTAAATTTCTCATATCTGTTTTGTACAATATCTTCTGTATTTAATCTATTCATTTCTGTTATTGTAGTATTTATTTCTCTTTTTAAACTATTTACTACCTTTCTAAAATTTTCTTCATTATCTTCTTTTGTCTCTTTTATTACTTTATCTATTACCTCTAAATCATATAAATCCTTCGCAGTTAATTTCATTTTTTCTGCTGCTTCTTTATATTTTGATGAATCTTTCCACAAAATACTACTATATCCTTCTGGAGAAAGAATAGAATAAATTGCATTTTCTAACATAATTACTTTATTTGCAACTCCTATGGCTAATGCTCCTCCACTTGAACCTTCTCCTATAACTATTGCAATTATTGGTACTTTAAGCTTTGCCATCTCAAACATTGATTTTGCTATTGCTTCACCTTGACCTCTTTCTTCTGCTCCAATTCCTGGATATGCTCCTTTTGTATCTATGAAAGTTATTACTGGTCTTTTAAATTTTTCAGCTTGTTTCATAAATCTTATTGCTTTTCTATAACTTTCAGGATTAGGCATCCCAAAGTTTCTTTCAATATTTTCTTTTGTTGTTCTTCCTTTTTGTTCAGCAATTACTGTAAAATTTTGTTTTCCGATTCTCGCTAAACCACAAACAATCGCTTTATCATCTTTAAAGTTCCTATCTCCATGTAATTCTATAAATTCATCAAATATATTTTCTATATAGTCTAGTGCTGTCTTTCTTTTAGGATTTCTTGCTATTTCTACTCTATCCCATGCGGTTATCTTCTTATTCGCCATAACTCTCTCCTCCTTTGTGAAATTTAATTAGTCTATAAAGAGTATTTTTCAAGTCTTGTCTTTCGACTATCTTATCTATAAATCCATGTTCTAATAAAAATTCAGATGTTTGGAAACCTTCTGGTAATGATTCTCCTATTGTTTGTTCTATAACTCTCTGTCCTGCAAAGCCAATCATAGCTTTTGGTTCTGCTAAAATAATATCTCCAAGACTTGCAAATGATGCTGTAACTCCTCCATAAGTAGGGTCTGTTAAAACTGATATATATAATAGTCCTGCTTCATCTAATTTTGTGAGTGCTGATGTGGTTTTTGCCATTTGCATTAAAGAGATTATACCTTCTTGCATTCTTGCTCCACCTGATACAGAAAATATAATGAGTGGTAATTTTTGCTTTACTGCTTGTTCTATACTATATGTTATCTTTTCTCCTACTACAACTCCCATACTTCCCATTAAAAAGCCACTATCCATTATACAAATTACAACCTTTTCTCCATTAATATTACCTATACCGCAACTTACTGCTTCTTCTAGTCCTGTTTTTTCTCTTAGATTTTTCAGTTTTTTAGGATAATCTTCTAATTCTAATGGATTAGTCGTTTCAATACTTAAATCAAATCTTTCATAAGTTCCTTCATCAATTATTAGTTCTAACCTTTTTCCAATGTGCATTCTAAAGTAATGCCCACAATTAGGACATATATTTAAATTTTTTCTAACTATTTCTTTATATATAATTTCTTTGCAATTATCACATTTAATCCATTTACCTATCGGTATATCTATGTTAGCTTTTTTGTTTTTAGCAGTGGTTTCTCTTTTCTTTATTTTATCAACTATCATTGTTTTTCTCCTCATTAAATTTAAAAAATATATGGGCACAGTGGTGTCATGTCCTCTCTTCAAACCCAGTTAAATTTGGCTTTGCCAAATTTATCGTAGGTATTCCCGCAAACGGTGCCCCTACAATAGTTACTGTAATTTATTATGTGATCATTTTTCAAATTTCTCTATTTCTATAAATGATGTATCATAATTCCCTCTAATAAAATTAGGATTTCTTATAATACTAAAAAGGAAATCTCTATTAGTATCTACACCATCTATTACCAATTCTTCTAGTGCTCTTTTCATTTTTGCAATTGCCTCATTTCTAGAATTTCCAAATACGATGATTTTTGCAATCATGGAATCATAATTAGGTGGAATTATATAACCATTATATATTGCGGTATCAATTCTTATGCCATTTCCTCCTGGTAAATTTATTTCTTTTATTTGACCTGGACTTGGCATAAAGTTTTTATTTGGATTTTCTGCATTTATTCTACATTCTATTGAATGTCCCCTAAATTCTATTTCTTTTTGCTTAAATTTTAATTCCTCTCCTGCTACTATTCTAATTTGCTCTTTTACTATGTCTATTCCTGTTCTCATTTCTGTTATCGGATGTTCAACCTGAATTCTTGTATTCATTTCCATGAAATAAAAATTCTTATCACTATCTACTAAAAATTCTACTGTTCCACAACTAGTATAACCTGCAATTTTTGCAGCTTTTACTGCTGCATTTCCCATTTTATTTCTGAGTTTTTCATCTACTACTGTTGATGGAGTTTCTTCAATTAGTTTTTGGTGTTTTCTTTGTATTGTACAGTCTCTTTCTCCTAAATGAACTACATTTCCATGTTCATCTGCTAATATTTGGATTTCTACATGTCTAGGGTTTTTTATAAATTTTTCTATATAAATTTCATCATCATTAAAAGAATTTTTTGCTTCTTGTTTTACAATATTATAATTTGTTTCTAGTTCATCTTTATTATTTGCTATTCTTATTCCTTTTCCTCCACCTCCTGCTGCTGCTTTTAGCATAACTGGATAACCTATTTTTTCTGCTATTATTACTGCATCCTTTAATCCTTTTACACTACCTTCTGAACCTGGTATAACTGGAACTCCAGCTTGCTTCATTAGTTCTTTACTGTTTGATTTGTTTCCTAATAGATCTATAACCTTTGAACTAGGTCCTATAAATTTTATATTAGATTCTTCACATATTTTTGCAAATTGAGCATTTTCAGATAAAAAACCAAATCCTGGATGTATGCTGTCTGCTCCTGTTATGTATGCTGCTTCTATTATGTTTTTAATGTTTAAATAACTTTTTTGTGCTTCTGCTGGTCCTATACATATTGCCTCATCTGCTAGACGAGTGTGCAAAGCATTTTTATCTGCTTCTGAGTAAATTGCTACTGTTTTAATGTTCATTTCTTTACATGCTCTTATTATTCGTACTGCAATTTCTCCCCTATTTGCAATTAATATTTTGTTCATTTTATTTTTTCATCTCCTCTTTGCATTAATTAGAAAAATTTTTAATTTATATCATACATATGTAATTTGAAAAAGAATCGATATTTGGCTAGGCATTCGAGAAAGAAATACCAGAGGCGTGCTCATGCACGTTGAGGATTTTCTTTCGCAGAATAACAACGCCAAATGCGATTATCTTTCAAATTACACAATGGCGAAGGTTAGTTCACCCTTAGCCACTATCTTATCTTCTACTGTTGCAATTGCTTCTCCTACTCCTATTGGTCCTTTTCTTTTTATTATTTTTACTTCTAGTTTTAGTCTATCTCCTGGAGTTACCATTTTTTTGAATTTCATTTTGTCAATTCCTCCAAATAAAGCATTTTTTCCTTTATTTTCTTCCATTGATAAAATTGCTATTGCTCCAGTTTGTGCTAAGCTTTCTGCTATTAATACTCCTGGCATTATTGGGTTTCCTGGAAAGTGTCCTTTAAAATACCATTCGCTTTCGTCTACATTCTTATAGCCAACAGCACTTTCTCCTGGAGTATATTCTTCTATTTCATCTATCATTAAAAATGGTTCCCTTTGTGGGATTATTTTCTTTATTTCTTCTTTATTTAACATGGGTTTCTCCTTATATAAATTTTTAATAATATGCATTTCTATTTTATAATAAATAGCGGTGTACCATATTCCACTGTTTCTCCGTCTTTTACTAATATTTCTGTAATTTTTCCAGTAAATTCTGATTCGATTTCATTCATTAATTTCATCGCTTCTATTATACATAGAGTTTCTCCTTTTGTTACTTCTGTTCCTATTTGTACATAAGGATTAGAGGTTGGAGATGGTTTTATGTAAAAGGTTCCAACCATTGGAGATTTTACTATGTTTCCTTCATCTTTTTTTGTTTCTATTTTTGTTGGATTTTCAATGAGTGTATTTTGTTCTACAAATTTTCTACGTAAAGATATATCATTTAGTTCATTTTGCAGGCGATTACTATCTCCCTCTACTATTGTTTGTTTTTTCATGCTTATTTTTGTTCCATCTGGGAATTCTATATCTATGTCTGTTAATTTTGAGTTTCCCATGTCTTCCATTAATTGTTTTATTTTTTCATATTCCATTTCTAATCTTTCCTTTCTATTGAATTTGTTATTAATTTATGATATAATATTAACATAAAATAAAATACCACGAGGAGGTAATTTTCATGAAAATTAAGATTTCTTTTTTTAGAGTTCTTTCTCTTTATAAGAAATACTTTTTTATGTTTGATGACTATCGGTTGGAATTTCTTCTACAGATAGTCTCTGCTGTCAAGAAGGCACATGGTACACCCGAAGAAATCATCATTAAGGAAAGTGACTTGAGCCACGAACATCTAGAAATTGCCATGGATGTTTTTAGGGATCTAGATATCGAGGCAAATCCTATCTGCATCGATGGATAGAAATATAGTAGAAAGATATATTATCTAGATATCGAGGCAAATCCTATCTGCATCGATGAAAAGGGAATACATTTCTCTGTCTCTGCCTCTGACAAGTAATAACTGAAGTCTTTATTCTTTGTACTACAAAGAATAGAGGCTTCTATTCTTTATAATTGCTTATTATAATAGAAGCATTATGCCCCCCAAATCCTAAAGAATTTGACATTACAATATTTAATTTTTCTTTTCTTGGTTCATTTGGTACTATGTCTAAATCACATTCTTCATCTTTTTCTTTATAGTTTATTGTTGGTGGTACTATTCCATTTTCTATTGCTTTTACACAAATTACTGCTTCTACTCCTCCTGCTGCTCCTAATAAATGTCCAATATTTCCTTTTGTTGAACTTACCTTTACTTTTTTGCTTACTTCTCCTAACGCTGTTTTTATTGCAAGTGTTTCTGTGGAATCATTTAAATGTGTTGATGTTCCATGAGCATTTATATAGTCAATATCTTTTGGTTTGATCCCAGCATCTTCTATTGCTCTTATCATTGCTTTTGCTCCACCTTCTCCATTTGGGTTAGGTGATGTTATATGATATGCATCTGTTGTACTTCCAAATCCTATAATTTCTGCATATATTTTTGCTCCTCTTTTTTTGGCATGTTCTAATTCTTCAAGTACTACTATTCCTGCTCCTTCTCCCATTACAAATCCGCTTCTTTCTTTATCAAATGGGATACTTGCTCTATTTATATCTTCTGTTGTGCTTAATGCTTTCATATTTTCAAATCCTGCTATTCCAATAGGACATATTGAAGCTTCTGTTCCTCCTGCTATTATTACATCTTCATATCCTTGTTTTATGCTTTTATATGCTTCTCCTATTGCATGTGTAGATGATGCACATGCTGTTACTATTGAAATTGATTCTCCTTTAAAGCCAAATTCTATTGCAATATTTCCAGCTGGCATATTTGCTATTGCCATTGGTATGAACATTGGTGATACTCTATTATTTCCTTTTACATAGTTTGTTTCACATTGTTCTTGTATTGTTTTTAGTCCTGCTATTCCAGAACTTACAAAAACTCCTACTCTATCGTAATTTGTATTTTCTTCTGTAATTCCACTATTTTTTACTGCTTCTCTAGATGCTATTACTGCAAATTGTGATGATTTATCAAATCTTTTTGCTTGTTTTTGCTCAAAGTATTCTAAAGGGTCATATTCTTTTACTTCACCTGCTAGTTTTGTTTTAAAATTCTCAGTATCAAATAAAGTAATTTTATCAATACCACATTTTTTGCTTTCTATTCCTTTCCATGTTTCATTAACATCTTTTCCTATTGGAGTTATTGCTCCAAGTCCTGTAATTACAACTCTTTTTTCCATTATTTATCATTCCTTTTCTCTATGTTATGCTTTTTAATATATTTTATTGAACGAATTTAAAGTAGTATAACGTGCAGGATACTACTTTGTGTTCGTTTACATTAACATACCACCATCTACATTAATCACTTGCCCAGTAATATATGTACTGTCTTCTCCAGCTAAAAATTTTACTAGATTTGCAACATCTTTTGTTGTTCCCATTCTTTTTAATGGGATAGATTTAGCAATCTCTTCTTTTATATCTTCTTTTAATACATCAGTCATTCCTGTTTCTATAAATCCTGGTGCTACTGCGTTTACTAGTATTCCTCTTGAGGCCACCTCTTTTGCTAAACTTTTTGTAAATCCTATCATTCCTGCTTTAGATGCTGAATAGTTTGTTTGGCCAGCATTTCCTGATACTCCTACAACAGATGATATGTTTATTATTCTTCCTGAACGTGCTTTCATCATATTACTAATTACATTTTTAGTTACATTAAAGGTTCCTACTAAGTTAGTATCTATTACCTCTTCAAAGTCTTCTTTTTTCATTCTCATTAATAATGTGTCTTTTGTAATTCCTGCATTATTTACTAATACATCTATTTTTCCATATTCTTTTATAATTTCTTTTACAAATCTTTCACAGTCTTCAAAATTTGACACATCTCCTTGTACTGTTAAGCATTTTACTCCTTTTTCTTCTATTTCTTTTTTTGTTTCTTTTAATGCGTCATTTTCTTTTCTATAGTTTATTGCTATATCATAGCCATTTTGAGCTAATGTTAAGGCTATCTGTTTTCCTATTCCTCTTGTAGCTCCTGTAATTAATGCGGTTCTGTTCATTTTATTCCTCCCTCTTATAAACATCTTTATGGGCACAGTGGTGTCATGTCTCATTGGTATTCCCTCAAACGGTGCCCCTACATTGATTAATTAGATTTATGGCATTTTTAAAATTTTCTATATTGTTTACATTCAAAATTTTTATTTCTTTATCTGTTGATGTTCTTTTTACAAATCCTGATAATGCTTTTCCTGGTCCAATTTCTATAAATGTGTCTATTCCATTTTCTAGCATATTTTGTATTGTTCTTGAAAATCTTACTGGATTTATTATATGTTTTGCTAAGATATCTTTTATATCATCTGTATCTTTGTAGATTTCTCCATCTAAATTTTTTATTACTTTTGTTTTGAATTTATTAATTGTTATTTTTTCTAGTTCTTTTCTTAAGGCTTGTGAACTTTCTATTAATTTTCCTGTATGGAATGGACCTGCTGTTTTTAATGGAATTACTTTCTTTGCCCCCATTTGTTTTGCAAGGTTTCCTGCTTCTTCTATTCCTTCTTTTTCCCCTGATATTGCAACTTGCCCTACACAGTTATAATTTGCTGGTACTACAAAGCCTGATTTTACTTTTTTACATATATCTTCTACTTGTTCATCTGTTAGTCCCATTATTGCTGACATTTGCCAGTTTCCTTCTGGCAAAAGGTTTTGCATGTACTCTCCTCTTTTTTGTACAAGCTTTACTCCTTCTTCAAATGATATTGCTCCAGAGTTTATTATAGCTGTATATTCTCCAAGACTTAGACCTGCTGACATTTCTGCTATTATATTATTACTTTTTAATATTTCTAAAATTGCTAAACTCATTGTTAAAATAGCAATTTGTGTGTATTTTGTTTGGTTTAGTTCTTCTTCTGGTCCCTCAAATGATATTTTAGCAATATCTACGCCTGTCAATTCTTGTACTTTGTTATATATCTTTTTTACTGCTTCATATTCTTCATATAGGTCTTTTCCCATTCCTATATTTTGAGAGCCTTGACCTGGGAATAAAAATCCGATTTTCATCTAATATTCAATCCTTTCATATATTATTTTAAGATGTTTCTTTGAAGGGCAGGCGATTACTAATCGCCCCTACATTAATTTGATTGTCTTTGTATTATCATGCATTCGAATTTGTTACAGAATTCTGAGATGAATTCTTCTGTATCTATATCGATGTTAAATTCCTTTCTTATTGATGTAGCTACATTTTCTATGTCTTTACTAAAGTTTTGTTTTCTAGTGTTTATTCCAATTCCAACTACTAGATATTTTACATTTTCTGAAATTATTTTTGTTTCTGTTAAAATCCCACCAATTTTTTTGTTTCTATATACAATGTCATTTGGTTCTTTTATTTCTAATTTTATATTATATTGTTCTTCTATAATTTCATTTATTATTTTTGCTATTTCTATTGTTATTCCTTCTAATTTTGTTATATTGCAATCCATTTGTA
Organism: Clostridia bacterium; assembly: GCA_022795675.1. GTDB lineage: Bacteria > Bacillota > Clostridia > TANB77 > CAG-508 > CAKPSH01. Next base: position 19,228 of record JAAWHY010000003.1, on the reverse strand, counting down.
CAAAGAAGGAAAATGCTATATCTCCCTTTTCGTCTGTATGCCATATTCTTCCATGCGTTCCTTTTCCTTTTGTTTGTATTTCTGATATTACTAATGTTCCATTTAATATATTTCTATTTTTTATTAATCTCCAAATTTCACATTGAGTTGAGTCTATTTCTTTATAATAAATAATGTTTCTTCCTAAAAAATTAGTTTTTAACTTTTTCAATTGCATCTAAATTGTCCTGCCTTTTTATTTTATTGGTTGTTGTTTTTATTAGGGGTTCTTCTGTTAGTATAATTCCTCTTATTGCTTTGTACTTTGGCATTGTTTTGTTTATTTCTTTTATTTTACTTGCTAGAACATCATGTATCCCTTCATCCGTTTCTACTTTGTAAACATCTTTTATTATTTCTCTATTAAATACTATTTTTACATTTATTTTTATATCATTTTCATCTTCTGATTGCTTTTTACCAAATATAAATGATTCTTCTACACCTTCTATTTTGTTTACTAAATTTTCCATTTCTTCTGGAAATATGTTTTTACCATTTTTTAGTACTATTACACTTTTCTTTCTTCCGCAAATGTATATATATCCTTCTTCATCTATTCTAGCTAAATCCCCTGTATAGAACCATTCATCTTTTATGGCTTCATTTGTTGCTTTTTTATTGTTAAAATATCCTAACATAATGCTTGGTCCTTTTACAACAAGTTCTCCTATACCTTCATCATTTGCATTTACTATTTTTGCTTCAACACTTGGCACTGTTTTTCCTATTGAACCTATTTTATAGTATTTATTTGTTCCTATTGCTACAACTGGAGAGGTTTCTGTTAATCCATATCCTTGTACTATATTTATTCCAAGTAGTCTATATTTTTCTTCTATTTTAGGGTCTAAGGCTGCTGCTCCACTTATGAATAATTTGACTTTTCCTCCAATAATATTATGTATTTCTTTAAATACTTCTTTTCTTTTTTCCATAGAAGAATTTTTATATTTTTCTTCGTTTTCTAATATTTCTTCTAGTTTTCCTTGTTTTTCTATTTGCTTTCTAATATTCATAAAGATTCTTTCATATATTGCTGGAACACACGCCATTACTGTTACCTTATATTCTTTTAAGTTTTCTACTACATGCCTTAATCCATCACAAAATACTGTCTGGGCTCCTTTATATAGTGAAAATAAAAATCCTACTGTACATTCAAATACATGGTGTATTGGTAAGATTGAAAGTAATACATCTTCTGATGTAACATCTATAATGCTTCCAATATCCATTAAGTTTGAACATATATTTTTATGAGATAGTGCTACTACTTTTGACTTTGATGTTGTTCCAGATGTAAATAGCATTATACTCATTTCTTCTGCATTTATCTCTGAATTAATAAATTCTCTGTTTCCTTTGTCTATAAGCTTTTTTCCAGTTTCTATTAACTCTTTTTGTGAGTAAATTCCCTCTGAATGTATATTTAAGTCCATTGATATTAAATGTTTAAGTTTATTTTTATGACTATATCTTATCTTTTTTATGCTTTCTTCATATTTTTTTGAATAAAAAATAGCTTCTATTTCTGATCTTTCTATTAATTCTTTTAATTCGTTTTCTGGCAATGATTTATCTAATGGAACAACTATGCCAGTTCCACAAACTATTGATAAATATGCAATTTCCCATTCATACCTATTTTCACCAATTACTGCTATTCTTTTCCCTTTTAATCCCAAATTTATTAGAGAAGTTCCTAGAGCATCTATCATTTCTCTTATTTGATTGTGTGTGAAGATTTCATATTTTCCATTTTCTATTTTTATTTTATATGCTGGTCTTTCTCCATATAATTTTCTAGTTTTATTTAACATGTCTTTTAAATCTGTTATTTCTAAATAGTGGTATATTCGCTTATCCATTTGTATTATCATTCCCTCCAACGGGCACAGTGGTGTCACGAGTCTCAGGTATTCCCGCAAATGGTGCCCCTATAATTCTCTTCATTTCTTCTTGTCTTTTTATTTTTTTAGTTGTAGTTTTAATTAATTCTTCACTACTTAAAATCATATTTTGAATATGTTTATATCTAGGAAAAGTAGTATTCAATTTTTTAATTTCATCCCAAATAATTTTAAATAATTCATCTTCTGATTTACCTTTATATTTTTCTTCTACAACCTCTTTACTATATACAATTTTTACTGATAATTTTACATCATTTTTATCATTTTCATCTGGTAACCCAAAAACGAAACATTCTTCTACTAATTCTATTCTATTTATTAAAGTTTCTAGTTCTTCTGGAAATACTTTTTTACCATTTTTTAGAACTATCATGTTTTTATTTCTACCTGTTATAAATAAAAATCCCTCTTTATCTATGTATCCTAAATCTCCTGTATAGAACCATCCATCCTTTAACACATTTTCTGTTTCTTCTGGCATTTCATAATATCCTAGCATAACATTAGGTCCTTTTACTCTTATTTCTCCTATGCCATTTTCGTCTTTGTTTGCAATTTCAATAGTATCATTAATCATTTGTCTTCCTACTGAGCCATTTTTCATATACTTATCGTCCTCTGCTGCTATTACTGGAGATGTTTCTGTTAAACCATATCCTTGTACTGTTTTTATCCCTAAATTATTAAATCCTTTTGATATTTCTGAGTCTGCTGGTGCTCCTCCAGAGATAACAAATCTTAATTCTCCACCTAAGGCGTCTATTACTTGTTTAAATAATTTTCTTCTTATGTCTATATGAAATTTTAGTAAAAAATTACTTATTTTCATAGCAGTTTTTATTAGCTTTGTTTTACCTTGTTTTTCGATTTCCTTCATTATAGTTTTATATATTGCTTCTACTAATAAAGGAACTCCAACAAATAAAGTTACTTTATATTCATTTAAGTTTTGCTTAATATATCTTAATCCATCTGGAAATACAGTTTTTACTCCTGAGGCTAACATCATTATCATTCCTGTTGAACCAAATATGTGATGGAATGGCAAAAATGCAATATTTGTATCTGTTTCTCTTATGTCTTCTACACATTGCATTGCATATATATTTGAAGCTATATTTTTTTGAGATATCATTACTGCTTTTGATTTAGATGTTGTTCCTGAGGTAAATAACAATATATTCATTGCATTTTCATCTATTGGTGCATTTATATAGTCTTTCTTTCCTTCTTGTAGGAGTTTTTCACCTTTACTAATAAGTTCCTTTACAGATTCAAAGCCTTCCATTTCTCCCATACATATATATTCTCTTAGTTGTGTTTTGTCTTTTTCTTTTATTTCTTGTATTTTTTCAGTTAGCTTTTCATCAAAGATTATACATTCTGCTTTACTTCTAATTAATGAGTTTTCTAGTTCATCATATTGTAAGTCTTTGTCTAAAGGTACTGAAACACAACCTCCAAGCAAGTTTGATAAATGTGCTAATGCCCATTCATATCTATTTTTCCCAATTACAGCGATTCTTTTTCCTTTAAATCCTTTTTCATAAAGCATAGTTCCAAGTTTGTTAATGTCTTCTAATAATCTCTTATATGAAATATTCTCATATTCTACTTTTTTGTTTTCCTGATGTTTTATTACAAATGCTGTTTTGTCATTATATCTCTCTGCTGATGCATGAATTATCTCTTTTACACTTTTAAATTCTTTGGCTTCAAATAATTTTCTATTTTCCATATTAACCCCAAACTTTCTATTTATTTTATTTATATCATAAAAAGATAAAAATTGAATTAGACTGAGTAGTCAGTCTAATCTTTCTTTTACTTTTCAATTGATATTTTATTTGAAATTTCTTTCTCTTTCTCCTTTACCATTTCACAAATTAGGTCTGCAGTTTTTTCTACTCCTAGAGTTTCACTATTTACTGATATATCATAGTTTTCGTTATTACTCCATTCTCTGTCTGTATAATGTTTATAATGATTTGCTCTTAATTTATTAATCTTACTAATTTCTTTTTCCGCATTTTTAATTCCATAGATGTCTTTAACTCTTTTTATCTTGTCTTGCATATTACTATATATGAATATTTTTATTACATCTTCTCTATCTTTTAATATGAAATCTGCACATCTACCTATAATTACACAAGATTCCTTTTCTGCAATTTGTTTTATTACTTCTGATTCTTTTATAAATAGTTCGTCTGAATGGTTTAATCCAAAGTAGTATCCATTGTTTAAATTTTCTAGAATTTCTCTTTTTTGTTCATGTTTTTCAATATATTCTTCTGATAAACCTGTTTCTTTTGCTACTCTTTTTATAAATTCTTTATCGTATAATTTTATTCCTAATTTGTCTGCAATTAGTTTACCTATATATCTTCCACCTGAACCATATTCTCTTGATATTGTTATTACAATATGTTCTTTTAATTTATTATCTGTACTTATATCATCTTCTAAAGTATAATTTTGTGTTGTAGCTATATTTAATTTTTTTACTTCTAATACTAATAATATTGTTGCAAGACCAAAGGCTATTCCATCTGCAACTGGACCTCCATATAGGACTCCTTTAATTCCAAAAATACTACTTAGAATTACCATTGATGGTATTAAAAATGCAATTTGTCTTGATAATGATAAAATTACACTTTTTATACTTTTTCCAATTGCTTGGAAAAATATTCCTGATGGAATTTGTATTCCATTACAAATACATAATAGTAGATAAGTCCTAAATGATAAGCATGCAAATTCCATATAAAGTTCATCACCACTACCAAATATAGAAATTAATTTATCTGGTATTGTTTGGAATAATATGAAAGCAATTGTACTAATTATAACACTTAAGCCTAATACTAATTTTAATGTGTGCTTTACTCTATCAAATTTTCTTGCTCCGTAATTATATCCAAATATTGGTTGTGAACCTGCTGCAATTCCAATTATAATGCTATTTAATATTTGGCTGATTTTCATAACAATTCCTAAAACTGTTATTGGTATTTCTGAACCATATTTTGATTCTGCTCCATATTTTGCAAGTAGATTGTTTTCAAATGCCATAACAACTACAAAACTCATTTGTGTTACAAAACTACTTATTCCTAATGTTGCTATTCTTTTTAATACATTAAATTTGATTTTGAAGCTTTCTTTTGTTAAAGTTACTGATTTGAACTTTTTTATATACATGATGTTTAGCGCAAATGTTATGAATTGACTTAAAGCTGTTGCTATTGCTGCTCCTTCTATTCCCATTTTAAATACAAATATGAAAATTGGGTCTAGTATAATATTTATGACTGCTCCTAATACCATAGATGTCATTGCATATTTAGGGCTTCCATCTGCTCTAATTATTGAGTTTAGTGTAGTTCCTATCATCATAAATGGTAACCCAATTGCTATAATTCTTCCATATCCAATAGCATAATTTCTTAATGCATCTGTACACCCAAACATGTTTAATAATGGTGATAAAAATATTAATGTAAATATACAGAATATAATTGCTATCATTATAGAAGATGTAATTGCATTTCCTACACCTTTTCCTGCTTCTTCCTTTTTCTTTTCTCCTAGTTTTAAGCTTAAGTAAGCTGATGCACCATCTCCAATCATTAGAGAAAATGCTAAACATATCATTGTTAATGGAAATACTACATTTGTTGCTCCATTTGCTAAATAATCTACTCCCCAACCAATAAATATTTGGTCTACAATATTGTATAATGCATTTACTAATAATGATATTATACATGGGATTGAAAATTTTATAATTAATTTTTGTATTTTTTCAGTTCCTAATATGTTTTCCTCTTTTTCCACTTTTATTTCCTCCATATTATATTGTTGTTCTTCCTAATCTACTACCAAGTCTACTAAGTAGTTCGTTTGTAATGGTATCTGCTTTACTTGCAATTAATTCTGCTGATATTTCATTTTGTTTCCCTATTAGAGTAACTATATCACCTTGATGTATTTCCTTTATTTGAGATACATCTATTATTAATTGATCCATACAAATTCTTCCAATTATTTCTGCAAATTGTCCATTTACCATTACTTGTACATCTTTATTGCCTAAATTTCTAGGATATCCGTCTGCATATCCTATACAGACTGTTGCAATTCTTTTATTTGTTTCTGCTATAAAAGTTCTTCCATAACTCACACTTTCGTCTTCTTCAATTTCTTTTACACTTGTTATTCTTGATTTTAAAGATAAAACTGGTCTTAAATCAAGCTTTACTTTTGGCTCATCTTCATTGTAAACTCCATACATAATAATTCCTGGACGTACAAAATCACAGTTCAGATTTGTATAATTTAATATACCATAGCTTGCTTGTATATGAATTTTTCCTGTATCATATCCTAAACTTTTTATTTTATCTATAAATTCAAAAAAATTGTTAATTTGCTCATTAGTAAATTCTACATCATCACTTTTTAAACTATCTGCTACACAGAGATGACTATATGTACCTAATATTTCTATATTTTTTATTTGATAAGTCTTTATTAAATTATCTATGTTTTTATAACTTTCCCCTATACGATTCATTCCTGTATTTATTTTAATATGTACTTTTAGTTTATCTCCTAATTTCATTTGTTCTATTTTTTTTGCATATTCATAGTCCACTATTGTTTGTATTAGGTCATATTTTATAATATATTCTACGTCTTTTAAATCAGTATAACCTAATATTAGTATATTTCCTTTTATATTATTTTTTCTTAAATTTATTCCTTCTGATAATGTCGCTACTGCAAAGTCTTGTATTCCTATTTCGTTTAGTTTTTTGGCTATTTCTATCATTCCGTGTCCATACGCATTTGCTTTTACAATTGCCATTATTTTACATTTATCTGGAATTATGCTTTTAATCTGATTTACATTATGTTCTAAATTATCTAAATTAATTTCTAACCATGCTCTATTTTGTTTTGTGAGTTCTTCTTCCATTTTTCTTACCTTCTTTTATTTATTACTTTGAATTTTATTGTATATGTATATTACACACTTCATTTGAATTTAATAACTTTTTTAAGGGTGATATACAATGTAAACCTAGACTTTTTATAGAATTTTTCTCACATAATGGTGATTCTATATACATTTCTGTCTCTCCAATTCCTAATTCAATTAATTTATCTATTAATTGTTCAAAGTTTATTCCTACTTCTTTCATCATACTAGGATATCTACTATGTGATGTAAAACCTGGTATAGTATTAATTTCATTAAAATATATTTCCCCTTTTGGTGTTAAGAACATGTCTACCCTTGCAAGACTTCTACATTTTAGTATTTTGTATATTTTTTTTGCAGTTTCTTTTGCTTCATCTGATATTTTTTTATCAATTCGTGCTGGTACATGTATTTTTGATGTTTCCAAAGTGTACTTTTCAGGGTAGCTGAAAAATTCTGTACTTAATTCTATTTCATCTATTTCTCCTACTATTAATTCTTCATTTCCTAAAACTGCACATCCTAATTCTATTCCATCAATGTTTTCTTCTATAATGATTTCTGTATCATATTTTAATGCTTCTTTTATTGCTCCTTCTATTTCACTCTCATTTTTTACTTTTGTTATTCCAAATGAAGACCCTGCTCTTATTGGCTTTACAAATACTGGATATTTTAGTTGTTTTAATTTTTCATTTACTTCAGTACTACTTGTATTATTATTTATAACAATACCTTTGGCCACTTTTATTCCATAACTTTCTACAATTTTGTGTGATAAATGCTTATCCATACACAAACTAGAAGAAAGAGTATCACATCCTACTAATGGTATTCCAGAAAGTTTTATTAACCCTTGTATTGTTCCGTCTTCTCCGTTTGAACCATGTAATACAGGAAATATTGCATCTAATTTTGTTAATTGATTATTGTTTTCTAATTCTATTATTCCTTTATCACTTGTATTTGTTGAAAGTACTATTTTTGTACATTTTCCCTTTTGCTTCCATGTATTATTTTTTATGTTTTCTACTTCTCCTTCATATTTATACCAGTTGCCTTCTTTTGTAATTCCTATTAACACTTTATCGTATTTTTCTTCGTTCATGTTTGTTATAACACTATATGCAGATTCTAATGATACCTCATGTTCTGGACTATTTCCCCCAAATATTATTCCTATTCTTTTTTTGCTCATTTTTATTTCCTTCCTTTCTTTCTTTTTTGCTTTATTATATAATGGGCACAGTGGTGTCGCTTCCCTCTTCGAGCCCAGTTAAATTTGTAAAACGAGTAAAATTTGCTATGGCAAATTTTTCACGCTCTGCCAAATTTATCTCTTCAAACCCAGTTAAATTTGGCGTTGCCAAATTTATCTCTTCAAACCCAGTTAAATTTGGCGTTGCCAAATTTATCGTAGGTATTCCCGCAAACGGTGCCCCTACAAGTAAAATTTATTTCATAAATTCTCCACGTTTTTTATTCCTTTAGATACATAATGTCTACATCTACATTTGTATTTATTCCATCTATTCTTCCAGTATCACACATTTGCCACAGAGAATATTCTCCTTGGTAGTTGGTCTGACTTGTGTAGTGTGCTAGCCATGTTTGATGTTCTGTTGGATACCATATTTTTTCCAAGTAACTTTTACTGCTATATAACATTCCTTTGTACCCATTTTCTGCTAATACATCTAAAAATATATTTGCTGCTTTGTTTATCGTGTAAAAACTCATTCCCGCTTTGTTGAATGAGTTCCAGCTTTCCCAGTCAAATGCTATTGGCAAATCTATTTCATATTGTTTTATTTGCTCTTTTACCCATTCTGCTTGTTCTCTTGCTTGTTTTATGTTTTTTGCGTACGAATAATAATAAATTCCTACTGGTAATCCTACCCTTTTTGCCCATTCAATATTTGCAAGAAAGTATGGATCTACTACATTTTCTCCATCATAGTCTGTTTGATATCCCATTCTTATTATTGCAAATTCTGCCCCTGCATTTTTTACTTTTTCCCAGTCTATTTCTCCTTGCCATTTCGATACATCTATTCCTATTTTTGTTTTTTCGTTTTTGTAGTTATCTAAAATATCGTTAAAGTAAATAGGCTCTTTCTCTGTTGGTGGTGGTTGTGGTGTTGTTTGTTCTTCTATTACATGTAGTGTAAAGTCTTTTTTTGCTTGATTTCCACTTGAGTCTGTTACAACATATGTTAACTTATAGTCTCCTACAGTGTTAAAGTCATATTCTCCTACAATTTCTCTTTTAGGATTATCGTCTATATCATCTCCACTTATTAATACCTCTGTTAAGTTTTTATTAGAGCCTTTCTTTACTGTATATGATGCTCCACTGAATATCTTAGGTGCTGTTACATCCGTTGTTTTTATATTAAATGTAGCTGTCCTCTTCTTATTTTTTATGTTTATAAAATCAAATGATACTTGTATTTCACCTAATTTTTCTGTGTCTATTTTATAATCATTAATTAGTTCGCCATTAAGTTTTTCTAAAAAGTCTGATACCTTTGCTTCTTTTCCAAATTCTATTGTTAAGTTTTCTTTTAGTGTTACTGCTTCAGCATCTATTCTTTTATTTTCTTGTTCTTCATTATACATCCATATACAAATTCCTATTACAGAAATTATAACTATTATTATTAAGCATATTATAATAGTTAACATTTTTTTCATACTTTTTAACTCCTTTTTACTTGCTCTATATAATTATATTATAGTAATGCATTCTTTAACACCTCTAAATTTCTATTCATAAGTGTTACATATGTTTCTCCATTTTTATAGTCCTCATTTGATATAGAGTGTAATGTTTGTATTTGCATTGCTTTTGCTCCTGTTTCTTTTGAAATTATATTTGCAACTTTCGAGTTTCCATTTTCTATATATAGTACAACTGGTATATTTTCTTCTTTTACTAGATTAATTAAATATGTTAATGTTTTTGTACTAGGTTCTGTTTCTGTACTACAACCATTAAAGGCTCCACTGGCTTTTAGTCCAAATTCTTCTAGAAAATATCTTATTGGCATCCTATCTCCAAATACTAACCTTTTTCTTTTGGCATTTTCTACTATATCCCATATATCCTTGTCTAACTTCTCTATTTGTTTTTTATAATTATCTGTATTTTTTTTGAAATTTTCTTTTTCTTCATAATCAATTTCTTGTAATACCAATTCTAAGCTTTCTAGAATTTTTATTGCATTTTTAGGTGATGTCCAAACATGTTCATCCCATGCTAGTTCTTGGTGTTCTTCCTCTTCTTCTGCTCCATCTATATGTTCTTCTTTGAATAATTCTACTGTATCCATTAGTTTTATTAGTTTTGTATTTGATAAGTCAATAGTAGGTATTACTTGTTCTGTCCAGTTTTCCATTTCTCCACCATTATATACAAATAAATCTGATTGCTGAATTGCTATTATTTGACTTGCTGTAGGCTCAAAGTTATGTGCATCTACTCCTGAGTCTAATAAATATGTTATTTCTAAATTGTTACTGCCTTTTGTAATTGATTTTACAAAATCATATCCCACAAATGATGTGCAAACAACTTTTATTTTGTCATTTGATTTTGTCTTCATATTGTTTGGTTTAATAAGAGCATATATAAATATTACTAGAATTATTACTAGAATTATAATACATAATATTTTATTCAATTTTATTACTTTCATATTCTTAGCACCTTTTCTTTATTTGCTATTATATCACTTATTATTTTTTATTTCTACCCTATTTTAGTGATTTTTTATAATTTCTGTTAGGCAGGGGTTCATATTCCTATAATTAAATGTAACATAAAAGAATAAAATAAAGAGGCTATGCCTCTTTATTTTATTCTTCTGGTGTTCCTTCATCAATAATTCCTTTTATCGTTTCATATTGCTCTTTTACATTTTCAACACAGTGTATATATATACCATTTTTTCCTTGCATATTGTTGTGTCTTCTAGTAGGGTAACCTCCACTAGAAGCATTTGTAAATATTTTAATTGTTCCTATATTAAATAATCTCTCGAATATGTTTTGATTCATTGTTACTTCTCTAACATACTTGTATTTTAATTCTTTTTCTTCTTTATTTAAGAATCCATCTTTGTACTCTACTTTAGTAGTATAAAAATTATATTCTAAGTCATCATATTGCATTTTTTCAAATGCTAGTTTTATGATAATATATAACGCCATAATACCTATTGTTATTAAAAATGTTATAGGATACAAAGCCCATAGTTCATATAAATCTGTAAGCCAACAACATATTATTATCATATATAATATTGCTCTTCCTACAATAGTTAACATTTTATATGGTATGTTAAATTTTGGTTTTACTTGAAATTTTATTTTATTGTCTTCTACTACTTCTTTTTTTGCTTCCTGTACTCCTTCTCTTTCTGTTCCACATTTAGGACAGAATTTAGCTGTATCACTCATCTCTGTTCCACAATTTTTACAAAACACAATAATCTCTCCTTTATACATTAGTTATTTCTTTTATTTGTTTATAGATTTCCTGCACATTTGATATATTTTTTATAAATATACCATTTCCTAAACCTGTTTCAGCATTGGTATATAAAATAACATTTCCTAAGTCAAAGTATCTTTGAATAAATGTTTGACGCATTGTTATTTCTCTTATATATTTATATTTTACCTCTTTTTCAGAGACATTTAAAAAGCTATCTTTATAAATTACTTTTGTTTTATAAAAATCATATGTATAATTTTTGTATTGTTTTCTATTTATTGCTACTTGTATTCCCCAAATACCTCCAAATATTATAATTGCTATAAATGTAATTACCATACCTACTAGGAAATCTACACTTACAAATATAAATAATGTTATTGCAATTAAAAAGATGTAAACTAATAATGATGGTAATGCCATATATCCAAACTTATATGTTGGTTTTACTTGTAATTGTATTTCTTTATCTACTATCTTTTTTGCTTCTTCCTTTATTGTTTCTTTTGAGCCTGAAATGCGTGTACCACAATTAGTACAAAATTCTGCTGTGTCTAGTAATTTTGTGCCACATTTTTCACAAAACATTTTATTTTCCTCCTTTTAATAAACATTTTTAATTTAAACATAGTATATTATATTTCGAGTTATTTTGCAATATGATTTCTTAAATTATCTATGATATGTTTCATTATTAGAAATTTTGAAGGCTCTAAATATTTGCTCTAGTAAAAATACTCTAATTAGTTGATGTGGGAATGTCATTTTCGAGAAACATATTTTTTCTTTTGATGTGGCTAATATTTCCTCTCCTATTCCTAGAGTTCCCCCTATTATAAATGTTATTGAACTATTAGTATTTGATATTTCCTCAATTCTTTTTGCAAATTCTTCTGATGTTACTTGTTTTCCTCTTAAGTCTAGTGATATACAGTATGTATCTTTCTTTATGTATGTTAACATTTTACGCGCTTCTTTGTCTTTTATGTTTTTTATTATTGTTTCACTTGTTTTGTCTGGAACTTTTTCGTCTGATACCTCTATTATATTTAAATTACAGTATTTTGATAGCCTTTTGCTGTATTCATTTACAGCTTCTTTTAAATAGTTTTCTTTAATCTTTCCTACACATAAAATGTTTATTGTCATCATCTCACTATCTCCTTATGTATTTATTAAATTTCATATCTCGGTTTTCCAAGTAACCTAAACATATTCTTCTTATATTCTTCTACTCCAGGTTGATTGAATGGATTTACTCCTAATATTTTCCCAGACATTGCACATGCTAATTCAAAAAAGTATATTAGGTTTCCAATGGTTGCTGTATCTAATTTTTCCATATCTATTACAATGTTCGGTACTCCTCCATTTACATGTGCTTCGATTGTTCCCTCCATTGCTTTTTTACATACATAGTCTACTGTTTTCCCTGCTACAAAATTCATTCCATCTAAATTGTCTTCATCTGGTTTTATTTCTATATCTATAGCCGGATTCACAACATTTATTACTGTTTCCATTAGATTTCTCTGTCCTTGTTGTATGTATTGACCCATTGAGTGTAAATCTGTTGTAAAGTCTACTCCTGCTGGGAATATTCCTTTTTCTTCTTTTCCTTCACTTTCTCCAAATAATTGCTTCCACCACTCAACAAAATAATGTAATTTTGGATTATAGTTTGCTAATATTTCTATTTCTTTCCCTTCATCGTATAAAATATTTCTTGTTACTGCATATTGATAACATTCATTATATTTTAAATTTGGCTCTATATATTTGTTTTGTGCAATTCTTGCTCCATTCATTAGTTCATCTATGTCTATTCCTGCAACTGCTATTGGCAATAACCCTACTGCTGTTAAAACTGAATATCTTCCTCCTATATTGTCTGGAACTACAAAGGTTTCATATCCTTCATCATTTGCTAATTGTTTTAATGCTCCTTTTTCTTTGTCTGTTGTTACATATATCCTTTTTCTTGCTTCTTCTAATCCATATTTATTTTCTAAATATTCTCTAAATATTCTAAATGCAATAGCTGGTTCTGTTGTTGTTCCTGATTTTGATATTACATTTATTGATATGTCTTTTTCTCCTATTGCTTCTATCATTTCTGCAATATATGTAGAACTTAAATTGTTTCCTGCATAAAGTATTTGTGTTTCATTTGAGTTTGGATTATAGAATCCATTGTTTAAAGCTTCTATAACTGCTCTTGCTCCTAAATATGAGCCTCCTATTCCTATACATATAAAAACTTTTGAGTTATTCCTTATTGTTTTTGCAGATTTTTTTATTCTTTCAAATTCTTCTTTATCATAATTTGTTGGTAAATCTAACCACCCTAAAAATTCTGATGGCTCTGATGAATTATTTCTAATTTCTTTGTCTATTTTTTCTACTCTTTCTTGATATTTTATTACTTTTCTCATTTCAATTCCAGTATTCTCAAATCTTACTTTTATGTTTGACATTATTAGCCCTTCCTTTCTTTATTATATTATTTTATATCATTTTATTTTTTTATTGTCAATTGGATTTTTATCGTTATATACTATGATTTATTGGATAATACAAATGAGCGATTATTAATCGCCCACTAAATTGTTTTAACTGGTTTTACTTAAGATTTCTTTTTTCATTTTTCCTATTATTTTTTTCTCAAGTCTTGATAAAAAATAATTCCTTTTAATTGGCGAGTAAAATTTGCTCTGCAAATTTTTCATGCTTCTTTTTTATCTATTTACTGCCTGTAAAATTTACTTTGTAAATTTTACAGGCTATCCTGTCTTACTTAAGATTTCTTTTTTCATTTTTCCTATTATTTTTTTCTCAAGTCTTGATATATAACTTTGCGAAATTCCTAACATATCTGCCACTTCTTTTTGGGTTTTCTCGTTGCCTGTACAGAAACCAAATCTAAGTTCCATTATGTGCTTTTCTCGATCGTTTAATTTTTGCATTGATATTCTTAGCAATTTCTTGTCTACTTCATCTTCTATGTTTTTTGATGTAATATCATTGTCTGTTCCTAATATGTCTGATAATAGTAGTTCGTTTCCATCTCCATCTTGCTTTAATGGCTCATCTATCGATATCTCACCTTTTGTTTTGTTTGTTCTCCTTAAATACATTAGAATTTCGTTTTCTACACATCTTGATGCATATGTTGCTAATTTTATATTTTTTGATACATTGAAGGTATTTATTGCTTTCATTAATCCTATTGTCCCTATCGATATTAAATCTTCTATTTCAATTCCTGTATTTTCAAATTTTTTTGATATGTAAACTACTAATCTTAGGTTTCTTTCTACTAACGTCTTTTTCGCTTCTTCATTATTATTTTCTAATTTTTCCAAGAGTTCTTCTTCCTCTTCTTGCGAAAGTGGAGGAGGCAATGTTTGACTTCCCCCAATATAATATATTTCTCTGTTGTCCTCTCCTGCATTATTTATGTACTTATTGTAAATATTATTTAAGTTAATTTTAAATAATTGTAAAATATTCATGGTTTATCACTCTCCTCTCTCTAAATTGTTATATTAACAACTTTTTTCAACATAGTTTAATCCTATTAGACCTTCATATTGATTTCTATTTGATAGTTTTTTGTCATATATTCCAATAATTGCATCTTTTCTAATTATCTCTTCATCATTGATTTCCGCTTCTATTCTATCTACTTTAAATCCTAATAACATTCCATTTTGTTTTCCTAATGATGAAAATGGTAATACCCTAAATTTGGAAGCATATTTAAGGTATTCATAACTAAATTCATATTGTCCATTTATTATCTTTTTGGTATTCTCTAAAATTTCTTCTGGTAATATATTTAACAATTTACTTTTTTCAATTATTACTACTGGTGAATTTGTTATTGGATCTTTTAATAAATTCCCTGTATCTATCATTGCTCGAAGCCTTTGCTCTTTTCCATTATTAAAAATTTTTATGTTGCAAAACATATCTTCTATGTTCAATTTATTTTTTACTAATTTAAATGCAATATTGATAATTAAAAAACCTAATATTCCGTCCCAATATTGCAACTTTAATAGGATATAGTCCTATTAATTTTCCGTTTTGATACAGTATATTTTGTGGTTTTATATAGTATAGAATTGCAAAAGCACATCCTCCAAATGCAAATGATGTAAGGTAAAATATTATTAATAGTTTAAAAGTCTTTTTTAAATTTTTAGAGTTAAATGCAATATATATCATTGCTATTGATAGTAGAATTTTTGCTATTATTGTTGCATATAATTTAATTTCTGTTATGTAATATGCTACTGAATAAATACTACCTATGATACTTGATATAATTATTCTTATTTGTCTAATTTTTTCTTTACAGATAACTCCTGTTGCAAATAAAATAATGTAATTCATTATTATGTTCTCTACAAATACTATATCTAAGTATATAGTCATTTTGTTCACATTCCTCTCCTATTCCAATTTTTGATTGGAAAAGTAATCTTTTATTTCTCACCTCCAATAGCAATTATGGTATTATTATAGTTTGTATTTATTTAAAATATTGTCAAACTCTCTTGTAGAAAAAAAGAAATAATCTAAATTATTAGATTATTTCTTCTATCTTTTTACAATTTTATTAAATTAATTTGATATATTTTTTATTTTTTAGGCAAATGTACATATTTTTTGTCTTGTGATTTTTTATATCAAAATGTATCCAATTTCATTTCTTGAATAGCACGCATAACTCCAATCCTTCCATATTCATAAGTAAGTCCTCCTTGCATAAAGGCAACATATGGAGATCTTATTGGACCATCACAACTTAGTTCTATTGAAGAACCTTGTGTGAAACTACCACTTGCCATTATAATTTTATCGCTGTATCCTGGCATATCTGATGGTTCTGGAGCGCAATGTGCATTAACAGCAGAACCAAATTGTATTCCTTTACAGTATTTAATCATGTCATTTGGGTTTCCAAATTCTATTGTTTGTACTATATCTGAACGATGGCTATTAAATTTTGGAGATACATTATAACCTAATTTTTCTAAAACTGCACTTGCAAGTACTGCTGTTTTTAAACTACTTGCTACTACACTTGGAGCAAAATATAAACCTTGTAAGAACATTTTATTTGCTCCATTTGTTGGTCCTACCTCTTTTCCTTGTCCTGGACTTGTTAGTCTCTCTCCTGCTAGTTCCACTAATTCCTTTCTACCTGCTATATATCCACCGTTTGTAGCAATTCCTCCACCTAAGTTTTTTATTAGTGAACCTACTATTATATCAGCTCCTATTTCTAGTGGTGTATCTTTTTCTACAAATTCACAATAACAGTTGTCTATCATTATTATTACTTCTTTATTTATTTTTCTGATTTCTAAGATTATATTTTTTAATTGTTCTATTGAAATTGTTTCCCTTAAAGCATATCCTCTTGAACGTTGTATATGTATTAATTTTATATCTCCCTTTGATATTCTATCTACTATTTTTTCTGTATCAAATTTATTATCTTGTAAGTCTATTTGTTCATATTTTATTCCAAATGATTTTAATGAACTTGCGTTTTCTTCAATTCCTATTACTGTGTCTAATGTATCATATGGTTTTCCTGCTATACTTAACATTGTATCATTTGGTCTTAAAAATGCAAATAAAGCGATTGTTAAGGCATGCGTTCCTGAAACAATTTGAGTTCTTACTAATGCATCTTCTCCACCTAATACTTCTGCAAATATGTTTTCTACACATTCCCTTCCTATGTCATCATATCCATATCCTGTTGTTGATGTGAAGTGTAATTCTGATAGTCTGTATTTCTGAAATGCGTTTAATACTTTTAGACTATTGTACTTTGCTATATTTTCGATTTGTTCAAATATTGGTTTTATTTCTTCTTCTGTTTTATTTATTAGTTCTTCTGTTTCATCGTTTATTTCTATTTTTTCATACATTTTTATTTTTCCTCCTGTATTTTAAATGGGCACATTCAATGTGCCCCTATGTTAATCCTCGGCTTCTATTACTTCATCTGTATAATAAACTTGTGCATATCCCATATAGTCTTTTGCGTATTTTCCTATTGTGTCTGGTGCTTCTTGTGTTTGCTCTAATGCCTGGTTTTCGTCTATTATATTTCCTTGTTTGTCTATAAATATATTTGTATTTTCATTATATAATCTTACATATGTGTCCCTGATTTCTAGTTCTGCATTTTCTAATTTTGCAATTTGATTTAAATCTTTTGTATACATTTCAATCTTACTGTTTTCCATGTTTTCTGCTTTTATTAATTCTGTATCAGCTATCTTTGTTATAGTAGTGTAATTGAATTCTGTAAATTCTTTCCCTTTTGTGTCTATTAATCCAAGTCCTTTTTCATTTTTATATGCTGAAAAATAATTATTAAACATATGCTCGATATACACAAATTTATTTTCTATTAATATATTTTGCTGTCTGTCTACTATTCCATATAATCCATTTTGGTCTATTGATATATAATATTCTCCATTATTAATTGGTACTAATGAGGTAAATTTAGTGGTTACTTCTTCACCTTTAGCTGTAAAATATTTTATATCACTTCCTGTTTTTGCATATATATATATTCCATTAAATTGAAGTGTTTTATAATCTATTGGTACGATTTCCTCTCCTGTTAATGTATATACACCATATTTGGCTCCTCTGTTTATTATTAATAAATTGTTAGTAGCATTATATTCTATTCCTTGATATTTGAAATCTATTAATGTTTCTTTATTTTTTATTAGTCCATATTGCCCATTGCTACTAGCTATAACATAAATATCTTGTCCATGTATATCTATAACTCTTTTTATATTATTATAATCTGTGTCTAATAATTTTTCTCCATTGTTTGATATATACCCATATCTGTATCCTTCATTAGTTGTTTTACATACTATATATCCTGACTTTTTATACTTTTCTTCTTCTTCAAAATATTTATCTGCTTCTATATCATCATAATCAAAATTAATTAATTTTGCTCCTTTTATATTGATTACACCATATTTTCCATTTAGTTTTGCTAAAAGTTCTCCTTCTTTATATTTTAAACCTCGTATTTCTTCATACGTTGCTTTTATAATTCTGTTTCCATCTAAGTCTATTAATCCATATTGGTCATTTACTTTGTATTTTAATACGTTCTTCTCATATGGTAGTGATGTTACTAATCCATCTAATTCTATTTCTTCTACATTATCATAAACCTCAAAAATTTCTTCTGCTTTCTCATTGAATACTTTATTTTTTCCGTCTCCATCATTTGAGCAAATAAAAACAGCTTTTTTTGAATTTGGTATTACTACTTTGTCATATTTGGTCTCTATTATAATATTTCCAGAGGCATCCATTACTCCATATTTTCCATTAGCGTATAGAACAAAATATTTATATTCTTTCTCTGCGATTTCTTCTATTTCATAATTTTTCATTTTTTTATTAGCATTGTTTTTTATTAGTATAATAGTAACTATTACTGATATTATTAATATTACTAATACTATAATTCCAATAATTTTCTTTTTGTTGTTCATTTGATTATCTCTCCTTTTATATTTGCATTCTAAATTTCAGCAATATAACTTATTTTTTTACATAATCATTATATTATATACATGAAAAAATATCAATAGACAATTTTAGGTTTTGTAATTAATCTGTGATAATATTACCCTAAGAAAATATCTCATGAAAATGATACCCAATGGAAAAGATAAGGAGATGAGATATTTAATGAATAAAGAA
>JAAWHY010000108.1 GCA_022795675.1 Clostridia bacterium | reverse complement strand
AACCCTCAGTCACTTCGTGACAGCTCCCTTAAATAAGGGAGCCAAGGGTAGAACAAGAGTCTTGCCTCCCTTACCTAAGGGAGGTGGCAGCCGAAGGCTAACAGAGGGTTTTATAATGCGAAAATATATTAATCCTCCCACAACATCAATTTCTGCACATTTTTTTACGTCCCCAATGTGCACCCAATGTGCACCTTTTCAATATAATTGCTCTTATCCTTATTTTATGTTATAATATTTATAGAACTTCGATGTGAAGTAAAAGAAAGGAGATATAATGACACAACAAACACTAGATAAAATCCATCTTGAATATCTAGAATCGCTAAAATGTAGTAAAGATATTCTTAGTATTACCAAATGTCTTTATGAACGGTTAAGCTGTTTGGATATTCCTGAAGAAGATCGCAAACAATTTGATTTATTTTTGGTTGGTCTAAATGGGTGTATTCGTCATCGTGAACGTACTAATGAATTTACAAGCCTTGTTGATGCACTTACTACTACGATTGTTTATATCATCATTTTTATGAATAATCGTAAAAGTAAAAACTGGGACATTGATCTCAGAGCTAGAAGGAAAAGCCTTGAACGTGATCTTGCAAAAATTCTTAGAAAAGCTCTGGCCAATAAGAATACATGCATTAGAGACCGGTTTGGTGCCTGCATTGTACTGTTAAACGAAAATGATTTTAGCCAAAGAGAATTACTCAAAGAACTACATGATATTTCTGATGCCATTCAAAGCATCCTTTGTAGTACAGATCGGCAACTCCGAAAAGAGTTTTGTGAATTTATTTCGGAGATTGAAAATCCTCTCATTAAGTTTCAAACTGATGTAATCTTAAACTTACCATTCATCGCTGAGTTTTTTAAGGATTATATAAATCATCCTAAAAAACAAGATGGCTACCAATCAATTCATTTATGTCTTAGGGTAGATTCTACTGCTGGGTATTTTGCTGGTGCAGTTATGGAATTGCAAATTCGTTCAAAAACTATGAATGATAGAGCAATGACGGGTGACTGGAATCACCGTGAGTATGAAGAAAGTACCTCTAAAGAAGTGCAAGGAATCTTTCATATTCCTGACGAGTTGTTTCCAACCATTAATGTTGTTGGCTTTACTTCCTATGAACCCAACGTTGGTGATATGGATGGAATTGGTTCAGCTAAGTTTGTAGTTTGCCGTAGGGTATCAGCTTCTTTAATTCCAAAATATAAGTAATTTACAATATTTATTTTTGGAATTTCCTTTCACTCCCATATGTTTACATATGGGAGTTTTCTTATTTGCATAAAAAAAAGACCCTTGTTAAGAGCCTTTATTTATTACTCAGCTGATTCTTCTGCATCAGGAGCTTCGTAAGCAGCAAGTATTGCGCTTTGAATTTTTTCCCTTGTTTCAGGGTTGATTGGATGAGCTATATCTTTGAAATCTCCGTTTGGAGTTTTTCTACTAGGCATAGCTATGAATAATCCGTTTTGGCTTTCGATAACTTTGATATCATGAATTACAAATTCGTTATCAAATGTTACAGAAGCAACAGCTTTCATTCTGTTTTCTGAATTTACTTTTCTTAAACGTACATCTGTTATTTGCATTTTGTGCACCGCCTTCCAAAGTTTAATATGTTGTACATATTTATTATATCTATGTACAATTATATTATTCGCCATTTTCTTTATTTTTCCTTCTTATTTTTTTACATTTTTTTCATAATTTTTATTATATTAATGTTCATACATTTTTATTCTCTTTTTCACATATTTTATTGAAATTTCATATAAAAGAGTATATAATATTTTAGTAATTTATAAAGAGAGTGGGAATTCATTGTGAAAGATATTAATAGTTTAATTACATATAAGAATATTTATTTTATAGGTATTGGTGGAGTTAGTATGAGTGGTATTGCTCACACCTTAAAGCATTTCGGTTTTAATGTTTCTGGTAGTGATGCAACTGATTCTAATACAATACAAAGTCTTATTAGTTCTGGCATCTCTGTATATATAGGTCATAATCCAGAGAATGTTAAAAATTCAGATTTAGTAGTTTATACTGCTGCTATTTCTAAAGAAGACCCTGAGTTGGTTATGGCACATAGCCTTAATATTCCTACTATGGAACGTGCTGTTTTTTTAGGTTTACTCACAAAATGTTTTGAGGATACAATAACAATTTCAGGTACTCATGGAAAAACCACTACTACTTCTATGGTCTCTCTTTGTTTTTTAAAAGCTGATCTTAATCCTAGTATTCAGGTTGGTGCTTATCTAAAAAATATTTCTGGAAATTATACAGTTGGAAATAGTGATTATTTTATATTGGAAGCTTGTGAATATGTAGAGAGTTTCTTGCATTTCTTTCCAAAATCTGCTATTGTTTTAAATATTGATAATGACCATTTGGATTATTTTAAGAATATCGATAATATTCAGAATGCTTTTAGTAAATATGTTAAATTATTACCTTCTGATGGATTGCTTGTATTAAATTGTGATGATAATCGCTGTCTAAGCTTAAAAAATTCTACTAAAGCTGAAGTTATAACTTATGGTATTAATAATACTAATGCAGATTTTATTGCTAAAAATATTGTTTTTGATGATAATGGTTTTCCTGAGTTTGATGTTTATAATAAGAGAGAATTTTATTGCCATATTAAATTATCTGTAACTGGAGAGCATAATGTATTAAACGCATTGGCTTGTATTTCAATGTGCTCTTATTATGGTATTGATTCTAAAATTATACAATCTGCTTTATTAGAATTTACAGGTGCTAATAGACGAATGGAATTTAAGGGGAAATTTAATAATAATGTTTCTGTGTTTGACGATTATGCACATCATCCAACTGAAATAAATGCTACTGCTCTAGCTCTAGAAAATAAAAAGTTTAATAAATCTTGGGCTGTTTTTCAACCACATACTTATAGTAGAACAAAGAATCTCTTAGAGGATTTTGCAAAAGTTTTGTTGAATTTCGATAATGTAATTATTACTGACATTTATGCGGCCCGTGAAAAAAATATTTATGATATTTCTTCTAAAGATTTGGCTGATAAAATAAGTTCTTTGGGAGGAAATGTTAAGTATATTTCTGATTTTAAAGATATCGCTAGTTATTTGAAAGAAAATGTCAATGATAATGATGTTGTTTTAACTATTGGAGCAGGTACTGTTACAGAAATCGGGGGAATGTTGATTAATTAGATATAAAAATATATAGGATTAGGTTTTCCTAATCCTATATATTTTTATTTTATATCATTCATTTGTTTTACCATTATGTCTGAAAAGACTGCATATCCTTGAGTAGGATTTTGTACTAATACGTGTGTTAATGCTCCTATTAGTTTTCCATCCTGTAATATTGGACTTCCACTCATTCCTTGTATTATTCCTCCTGTTTTTTCTAATAGTTCCTTATCAGTTACTTTTAATAACATACTTTTATTGTTTGAGTTATTGTTTAAATATATTTTTTGTATCTCTACTGTATATTCCTTTACTTCTCCATTATCTAATGCAATTTTTAATTTTATAAGGTCTGAATATATTGTAATATCAT
>JAAWHY010000107.1 GCA_022795675.1 Clostridia bacterium | reverse complement strand
GGAATAATCTATAGAAATATTTAGTATAGAAGTCCTTATAACGCGTACCGCATTAGCTTAGAGCAATATAACAAAAAACAGAATATTATTTGGCAAGTGTAATAAATGCATATAGAAATGCAATAGATGATTATCTGCAAGATCCCAATAATTATGATTATACAAAATACCTAAAAGAAATTAATAAAGTAAAAACTAGAAGTTTAACGACATTTTACTTTAATGATAGAAACAACAAAGACTTTCAGGAATATGAAGGAAAACAATATAATCCAGACTACGAATTTGGAGGAAAAGTAATAGAATATGATGTAGATAAATCTATTATAGAAATTAAAAATAAATTAACAGTAGGAGATACTTTAGAAATAATAATACCAGGAAATATAGACGTCTATACTTTTAATATTAATAGACTATGGGACTACGAAACAGATGAAGAAATTGAAAGTGTAAGTCCAGGAAAAGCAGGACAAAAAGTTAAAATTCATTTACCAATTAAATGTAACAAAGACTGGATATTAAGAAGGCAGAAATAAAAAATGGTATGGGCGAGCATTGCTTGTACGTAAAGATATTATATATACACCTGCAATAAAAGAGAAAGGATATTCAAATGTTAAACAAACACGAATTAGAATTAAGAATGAATGAAGCCATTGAATGGATAAAAGAATATGTAAATAATTCAGGAGCAAATGGAGTTATCGTAGGAAATAGTGGAGGAAAAGATTCTGCTACTGTAATTGCGATGAGTGTTAAAGCATTAGGGAAGGAAAGAGTACTTGCAATTTCTATGCCATGTAATTCAATAAATGAAGATTATAATGATGCAAAATTAGTAGCAGATACATTTGGAGTAAAATTTATAAAAAACGATTTAACAGAAACTTATATAAAACTTGAAGAAAGATTAAATAATTCCATTAAAGAATTAGGCATAAATGAAATAGCAAAAGAATCACAAATAAATATTAAACCTAGACTAAGAATGGTAACATTATATGCAATAGCTCAAACATTAGGATATCTTGTTATAGGAACAGGAAACCTATGTGAAGCAATGGTAGGATATACAACCAAATGGGGAGATAGTGCTTGTGATTTTAATCCAATTGCTAACTTTACAGTACCAGAGGTTCTAGCAATAGGAAGAATGCTAGGAGTCCCAGAAAAAATAATAAACAAACCACCAAATGATGGTTTAGGAGGACAAACCGACGAAGAAAAATTAGGAGTAAAATATGCACAAATTGATGAAATGATTGAGAAAGGGCAAACAGAAGAAAAAGCCCAAAAAATTATAATAGAAAAATATAATAAGTCAAAACATAAAAGAACTCCAATACCAAATTTTAGTTTTAACAGAATAAATTGTTTAGACAATGAAAAGGAGCAGAAAATAATATGAAGCAAGAAAAATTAGAATTAATAACAGATTTTTATGAATTTACAATGTCAAATGGATATTTATTAAAAAATATGAATGATATTGCATATTTTGATATATTTTTTAGAAATATACCAGATAAAGGTGGATATGCTATTGTAGCAGGACTAGAGCAAATAATTGAATTTATTGAAAATCTAAAATTTGATGAAGAAGATATTGAATTTTTAAGAAGTAAGAATATCTTTTCAGAGCAATTTTTAAACTATTTAAAAGATTTCAAATTTAGTGGAGATATATGGGCAATTCCAGAAGGAACTGTAGTATTTCCAGGAGAACCATTAGTTACAATAAAAGCACCAATGATAGAAGCACAACTATTAGAAACAGTGTTATTACTTATGATAAATCACCAAAGTTTAATAGCGACAAAAACCAATAGAATTGTAAAAGAAGCAGGTGGAAGACCTGTAA
The DNA here is from genome assembly GCA_022795675.1 of Clostridia bacterium. Taxonomy (GTDB): domain Bacteria; phylum Bacillota; class Clostridia; order TANB77; family CAG-508; genus CAKPSH01. The sequence goes on along the minus strand of JAAWHY010000107.1, from coordinate 1,826 downwards.
TGGAATTTGGTGCAAGAAGAGCCCATGGAACATCAGCTGCAATATATGGTGCAAGAGCTGCTATTATTGGAGGCGCTGTTGGAACAGCTTGTACATTAACAGCAAAGAAATTCAATATACCAGCTTCTGGAACAATGGCACATAGTTGGGTACAAAGTTTTGATTCTGAATATGAAGCTTTTAAAACATATGCAGAAATTTATCCAGAAGGATGTACTTTATTAGTAGACACATACAATACTTTAGAAAGCGGAGTTCCAAATGCAATAAAAGTGTTTGATGAAGTATTAAAACCACAAGGAATAAGACCAGTAGCTGTAAGGCTAGATAGTGGAGACTTAGCATATCTTTCAAAAAAAGTAAGGATAATGCTAGATAAAGCAGGATATGAAGATTGTAAAATATGTGTTACAAATTCTTTAGATGAATATTTAATATCATCACTTATAAAACAAGGTGCAAAAGTAGACTTATTTGGAGTAGGAGAAAACTTAATAACTGCTAAAAGCGATGCTGTATTTGGAGGAGTCTATAAATTAGCAGCAATCGAAAAAGATGGAAAAATAATACCAAAAATAAAGATAAGTGAAAATATAGATAAAATCACAAATCCAAGTTTCAAAAAAGTATATAGATTTTATTCAAAAAATACAAATTATGCACTGGCTGATGTAGTTGCATTAGCAGATGAAGAAATAAATGAAAATGAATATGAAATCTTTGATCCACAAGCACCTTGGAAGAAAAAGACATTAAATAATTACTATGTAAAACCACTTGCTGAAAAGATTTATAATGGAGGTAACTTAGTTTATAAATCTCCAACATTATCAGAAATTGCTGAATATAAGAAAAATCAATTAAACACCATTTGGGAAGAAGTAAAACGTTTAGATAATCCACAAAAATACTATGTAGATTTATCAAAGAAATTATGGGATTTAAAAGATAATATGTTAAAGAATAAAAAATGTTAGAAATATTATAAAATAATAAAGGGAGGAAAAAATATGTTAAGACATGTATTAAGTGCAGGACAATACACAAAAGAAAGTTTAGAGGAATTATTTGATTTAGCAAGTAAGATAAAACAGAATCCAGAAAAATATTCAAAAGCAATAGAAGGAAAAATTGTAGCAACTATGTTTTATGAACCAAGCACAAGAACAAGACTTTCATTTGAAACAGCAGTATTAAGATTAGGAGGACAAGTTATATCAACAGAAAATGCTTCAGCAAATTCTTCTGTAAAAAAGGGAGAAACTTTAAAAGATACAGTTAGAGTATTACAAAAATATGCAGATGCAATAGTTATTAGACATAGTGATGTAAACTCAGCCACAGATGCTGCAAGTGTTGCAAGCGTTCCAATATTAAATGCAGGAAGTGGTAAAGGAGAACATCCTACACAAGCATTATTAGATATGTATACAATAAGAGAAAAAAGAGGAAAAATAGATGGAGTTAAAGTAGCAATTTTAGGAGATTTAGTATATGGAAGAACAATACACTCTTTAATAAAATTATTAGCATTATATGATAATGTTGAAATATATGGACTAAGTAAAAAGGATTTTATGCTTCCACAAGAATATATTGATTTCTTAAATGAAAAAAACATAAATTATACAATATGTAATAGCTTTGATGATATTCCTAAAGATATTGATGTAATGTATCATACAAGAATCCAACAAGAAAGATTTGAAGGCGATTTTGGAAAAGAAGAATATATCATAAATAAAGAAGTATTAAGTAATTTCTCTGAGAATACAATAGTATTACATCCATTACCACGAACAGGAGAAATATCAGAAGATATAGAT
>JAAWHY010000106.1 GCA_022795675.1 Clostridia bacterium | reverse complement strand
GATGTGGAAATAGTAGAAGAAAATAAAAATGAAGAAAAAGTATCTATGGCATGGTTGTGGGGTAAAATAAATTTAAGAAGTACTAATGGAACTATTAATGGAGAAAAGTTAGGTTACTTAAATGGAAGTTGGAAAAAATTAAATGATAGATTTTATTCATATCTAATTGAAAATAAATGTATTATAAAGTTAGAAGAAGAAGTTAAAAAAGTATATAAGAATGGAAAAAAATATATAATAGAAACAAATAAAAATAAATATGAAGAATTTGATGAGGTAATAAGTACATTATCATATACTGTGATGGAAAAAGTTTTCAAAGAGATTTTAGATAATAATGAAAGAGAAAAAATAAAACAAATGAAATATATGTCAGCAAAAACTTTAATTATCAATAGTAAAAAAAGTATATCTCCATATTATTGGATTAATGTAGGAGATAATGATACTCCTTTTATAGGTATAATTGAACATACAAATATGGTAGATAAAATAAATTATAATTCTGAAAATATAATATACATATCAAATTATCTTGATAAGAATAATGCAAAATACAAAATGTCAGCTAAAGAATTGACAGAATTATATTTACCATATCTAAAAAAAATAAATCCTAGTTTTAATTTAAATGATATAATAAGTACAGAGACTTTTGAAGAGGAGTACGCCCAACCTGTAATAAAAACTAACTATAGTAAAGAAAAATTGAATAATAGATTATCATCAGGTGTATATATAGCTAATATGGCTCAAATTTATCCAGAAGATAGAGGCATGAATTATGCTATAAAATTAGGATATGAGATAGAGGAATTAATAGATAAAAATTAATGGAGGACAATAATGGTAAAAGTATTATTTGTATGTTTAGGAAATATATGTAGGTCTCCAATGGCAGAATATGTATTTAAAGATAAGATTAAAAAAGAAGGCATAGAGAAATTTTATATTGATTCTGCTGCAACAAGTAGTGAAGAAATAGGAAACTCTATCCACTACGGAACAAGAAATAAATTAAAAGAAATGAATATAGATTATGGAAATCATTTGGCAAGACAAATGACAAAGCAAGATTATGAGAAATTTGATTATATAATAGGTATGGAAGATAGAAATATAAAGGATATAAAAAGAATAGTAGGAGAAGATACTGAAAATAAAATTTATAAATTACTAGATTTTTCTAAAAATCCAAGAGATATAGCAGATCCATGGTATACTGGAAATTTTGATAAAACTTATGATGATATTGTAGAAGGATTAAGTGCGTTTTTGGAACATTTAAAGAACATATAGAATAGAACAATAAAAGAAAAGGAGTAGAACTACAAATGTAAACAATAAAAATGGTCTGGAATATAGACAAATAGCTAAAGATATGTATTGGGTTGATGATTCTAAATCTAAATACTATAATCAATTAGTAGAGATATCAAAAGTAGAAAAAGACTGGAATTCAGCAGAACATTTAATAGATTATCCAATACAATATGAATATTTAATAAAAATAAAGACAAATCCTAATAACATTCCAGAAGAGGGAAGTGCAATATTTTTACATTGTGCTAATAATAAAGCAACTGAAGGATGTATAGCAGTGAATACAGAAATCATGAGAAAGATAGTAGAAAATATAGATACATATACTAAAATAGAAATATTAGAATAACTAAATGGTATATGACCAATGACTAAGTTTATAAACCAACAAACCATGGGTTTCCCCGTGGTTATTGGTTTTGTTACTCTTAATTACTTACAAAGACTGTCCATGTTGTAGTAACCAGGCTTCTGTTCAAGCAAGAACTCTGCGGCCGTAATGGCTCCTTCTGCAAAAATCATTGGAGAAAAAGCTGTGTGCTCAAGTTCAATGCAATAATCTGAAGCTGTAAGCATAACCTTATGTGTTCCTGGATATTTTCCTGCCCTTGCAGAGTGAACATGAATTTCATTTGTCCCACGCGGATTATCAAACGGAGGATTATCTATGATGATATGAGTATCACCTAAAGCTTCATTGATAGCCACCGCTAAATTTTCTGCTGTTCCACTAGGGGCATCCTTTTTCCCTGTATGATGTACCTCAAAGACATCAATATCACAATTGGATAAACTCGCTGCAAGGCTACATACTGCCTTTGAAAATGCATATACATCCTGAGCCATGTTGTACGCCTGAAATACAGGAACTCTTTTCTGAGTTTGCATATCACGGATGAGTTCCTTTGATAACTTTGTAGTTGCGCATACCATTGGAATACAATACTTGGAAGCAAGGCTATGGTAAACAAATTCAGAAACAACAGCATTAGAAAAGTCAATCACGATATTAGCTTTTTTGATTTGATTTACAGCAAGGAAATTGCCAACATCAAAAACAGGAAAATCATACTGATGCTCACCAAGCCCAAAACCTCCAACAACTTTCCAGCCAGGATGCTGATCGACTAAGTCAACCACCTTTTTTCCCATCCGGCCTGTACAGCCAGATACAAAAACTTTTACTTCTTTCATAGAACGAGTCTCCTTTCATAATGAAAAAATTTTTATAGAGTAACGATTGTGCAATTCAATGAACTACACAAATTTACTTTGAAACATTAATTATTATATCATACAATTTATGTAAATACAATAAAAAATAAAACAATATATGAGTTGCTAATTAAATTGTTTTATGATATTATATCAATACTATAAAAAATTAGGAGAGAAAATGAAAAGATTAGTTGTTATTGATGGAAATAGTATTATGAATAGAGCCTTTTATGGAATTATGGGGAGTAAAGTATTACAAACAGAAGATGGTACATATACAAATGCAGTATATGGATTTTTAGCGATTATGTTTAAAATATTAGAAGATTTAAAACCAGAATATTTAGCAGTAGCATTTGATTTGAAGGCACCTACAAAAAGACACCTTATATATGCAGAATATAAGGGAACAAGACATGCAATGCCAGAAGAACTTGTAGCACAAATGCCAATGATTAAAGAAATTTTAAGAGCTATGAATATTACCATAATTGAAAAAGAAGGATATGAAGCTGATGATATTTTAGGAACACTTGCAAAAAAAGCGGAGAAGGAAGGAATTTCAACTACTATTCTTTCTGGAGATAGAGATACATTTCAAATTGCTAGTAAAATGATAACTATAAGAATTCCACACACAAAAGCAGGAAAAAAAGAAGAAGATGATTTTGATGAAGATAAGGTCATAGAAACTTATGGGGTAACACCTAAAGGAATGATAGAAGTAAAAGGCTTAATGGGAGATAAATCTGATAATATCCCAGGAGTTCCAGGGGTAGGAGAAAAAACAGCAATAGGATTAATAAAAAAATACAAAACAATAGAAAAATTATATAAAGCAATAGAAGAAGGAGTAGCAGATGAAAAAGGAAAATTGAGAGAAAATTTAGAAAATAATAAAGAATTAGCATTACTTTCAAAAACATTAGGAACTATTGATACAAAAGTACCTATTGATAAAAAAATAGAAGAATTAGAAATAAAAGAATGGGATAGACAAAAGGTATTAGAAGAATTTAAAACACTTGGATTTAAAAAATATATAGAAAAATTTGAACTTGATAAAATAGAAGGAGGACAAATACAACAAAAAAATATAGAAGAACTATTCGAAAGAAAATATATAACAGATTCTAAAGAAATAGAAAAATTAAAAAATAATATTATTAAAG
>JAAWHY010000105.1 GCA_022795675.1 Clostridia bacterium | reverse complement strand
GTTCAGATGTATTTTATTATATGGGTGTAGGGGAGTTAGATGCTAGATATCACGAAAATCCATACTATGTTACAATGAGAGAATACTATATACAAAATGAGGAAAATCTAGATGATGATATATTATTGCAAGGTGCAACAAATTATTGGGGAAATACAACAGTAGTATATGGACCAATAGCACAATTATTCTTTAAAATTTGTTCATTCTTATCAATGAAAAACATTACTGTAGCATTATTCATATTTAAATTCATAAATTTATTAATACATATAATAAATACTTATCTATTTTATAAGATTAGTGGAAAAAAGAAATTTGCAATTATGTATGGATTAAATCCTTTCATATTTATAGAGGCGATAGCAAATGTACACAATGATATAATAATATTATTTTTCATTTTACTATCATTATATTTTCTTCTAAAGCGAAAAAACTTACTACTTAGTATAGTTTCCTTAGCATTAGCTACAGGAGTTAAATATTTTACTGTATTATTATTACCAGTATTAATACTATATCATTTTAGAACAGAAAAAAGACTAAGTATAAGATTTCTAAGATGTATACAATATGGAGTGATCTTTCTAGTAATATTTGCTCTTGAATATGTGTTGTATTTTAATGATTATCAAATATTACTAGCAATGATGGTACAGACTTCAAGATATCAATGTTCAATTTATTCAGTGTTATTACAATATAATAAAGAATTAGTGTCTATAGCTAGAGCTATATTTATAGTAATATCTTTTATGTATTATGCAGTAATGTGTATAAATTTATTAACAGAAAAAAACATAAAATTTTATAAGTTAATAAGAAAATACAATATAGCATTAATGTTATTTTTATTAATATTAACAAATTTTCATCAATGGTATTTAATATGGTTATTTGCAACAATAATATGGCAAAAGCCAAACACAATAAGAAACATTATAGGGTTAAGTTTATGTACAGAAATTGCTAATAGTGCATATATGTTTTTATATGAATCATATAAATTTGATAAATACTTTGTTGGAGCAATAATTGTGCTATTTATAATATGGAAAATTATAACAAATAAGGAAAGCGTGAAAAATTTGCAAAGCAAATTTTGCTCGCATCATTAAATATAATAAAGTTGATATTAAGTAAACAAATAAGGAAAGCGTGAAAAATTTGCAAAGCAAATTTTGCTCGCACCTTTAGATACAATGAGATTTTATATATTATAACAAATAAGGAAAAGATAAAATTAGGAGAAAAGAGGGAAAAATTAAGATGAAATTACTAATGCATACATGTTGTGCACCATGTAGTGTGTACTGCATAGATAGTTTAAGAAAAGAAGAAATTGAACCAACAGTATATTGGTATAATCCTAATATACACCCATACATAGAATATAAAACAAGAAGAGATACTTTGAGAGAATATACAAAAAGTATAGGCATAGAAGCGGTATTTCATGAAGAATATGGTTTAGATGAGTTCTGTAAAAATGTAGTATGTGATTTACAAAATAGATGTGTAAACTATTGTTATAGAATCAGATTAGAAGATACAGCAAAATATGCAAAGCAAAATGGATATGATACAATTACTACAACATTATTAGTAAGCCCTTATCAAAAACATAAATATATACATGAGTTAGGGGATAAAATTGCAAAAGAATATGGATTAAAATTTTTATATAGAGATTTTAGAGTAGGTTTTAGAGAAGGACAAGCAAAAGCAAGAGAATTAGGTTTGTATATGCAGAAATATTGTGGATGTGTATTTTCAGAGGAAGAAAGATATGCTAAGCAGATAGAGAAGGATAAGGAACTTTCAAAAAATATATAAGGATGTGAAGAAAATGCCTAAAAAGAAAAAAGAAATTACAATTCGTTCAAGTGCTGCAGAATATTTGACATATGTAGCAGCAGTAGGAGATAATCCAGAATCAATAGAAGTAAGATACGAAGATGAAAATATATGGCTTACTCAAAAAATGTTAGCAACAGTTTATGGAGTAGATGTGAGAACAATTAATTATCATATAAAAAAGATATTTGAAGATAGAGAATTGGAAAAAAATTCAACTATCCGAAATTTTGAGATAGTTCAAAAGGAAGGCACGAGAGAGGTTTCAAGAAATGTAGCTCATTATAACCTTCAAATGATAATTGCAATTGGCTTTAAAGTAGATAATGAAAGAGCAGTGCAATTTAGAAAATGGGCTAATCAAATTGTAAAAGATTACACAATAAAAGGTTGGGTAATGGATGATGAACGTTTAAAAAGTGGTGGTTCAATTTTAACTGAAAAATATTTTGAAGAACAATTAGAACGTATTAGAGAAATACGAATGTCAGAAAGAAAATTTTATCAAAAGATTACTGATATATATGCAACCTCAATAGATTATGATAAAACAGCAAAAGCAACCATCAAATTTTTTACTTCTGTTCAGAATAAATTACATTTTGCGGTGTCTGGAAATACCGCCGCAGAAATTATTTATAATAGAGCAGACCATAAAAAAGAACATATGGGATTAACATCATGGGAAGGAGCACCGAATAGTAAAATACATAAATATGATGTTGTAATTGCTAAAAACTATTTATCAGAAAATGAAATTGCTCTATTAGAGCGAATGGTTTCCGCATATTTAGACTTAGCAGAAATGCAAGCGATGAGACATATTCCAATGACAATGGCAGATTGGGAGGAAAGATTAAATGGATTTTTAAAATTATGGGATCATGATATTTTACAGAATAATGGACAAATATCAGCAGAAATTGCAAAATTACATGCAGAAACAGAATTTGAAAAATATAGAATTGTGCAAGACCAAATTTATATTTCTGATTTTGATGAGCTGTTATTAAATGCAAAAATGATAAAAAATTAAAAGGAGTAGAATATGAAAGAAAACGAAGTAAAAACAAGAACAGATGAAAAAAACAAATTATATGTAAAAGGAAATGAAGAAAAAGTCACTCCAACAGAAGGACAAGCACAAACAAAGAAAGAAGAATTAGAACAAATGGCAGGTAAAAATTTGAACAAGATGAAAAAAGAAGCTAATGAGTTTAAAAAATTTATCTCTAGAGGTAATGTAGTTGATATGGCAATAGGTGTTATTATTGGTGGAGCTTTCGGAAAAATTGTAACAAGTTTGGTAAATGATATTATTACACCTTTAATTGGAGTAATAATTGGAGGATTAGACTTTTCAAATCTATCATGGCAAATAAAAGACTCTAAAATAGCCTATGGTTCTTTTATTCAAACAATTATAGACTTTTTAATTATTGCTATTTGTATTTTTACAACAGTAAGATTATTTGAAAAATTAAAGCATGAAGAAAAAAAGGAAAAAGCAGAAGAATTACCTAAAAAAAGCGAAGAAGTACAGCTATTAGAAGAAATTAGAGATTTATTGAAAAATGAAGAGAAATCTTGTAAATAATTTAAAAAGGTTAAGAAAATATGAAAAATTTATATAAAAAAGTAAAAGATAATTGGTTAATTATACTGAGTGTAGCAATTTCAATAATTGTATATTTTTTTATATCTGAACTTGTTAGTTTAAATGTAATGTATGGGACAGATGTAAATGTATGGAAATATATAGCAAATATGATTCAAGATGATAGAATTATATATAAAGATTTATTTGATCATAAAGGACCTATCTTATATTTGTTTTATTATTTATTTAAAAAT
>JAAWHY010000104.1 GCA_022795675.1 Clostridia bacterium | reverse complement strand
TGTGGTATATTTTACGATAAATTGTAAAATTTCTTCTTTTAGGATTTCTTTATCATTTATAACTAAGTATTCTTTAGACTTATTTATAGTATGTGCCATTAAAATTCTAGCAATATTATATGAATCATAAATATTATTTTCTTTTAGTATTTTTGCATTTTCTACTATTGCTTGTTTTATTTCCATTTTGTCTCCTTTTATTATAATTGATATTATCAATAATATCATAATTAATTTTATTATGTCAATAAAGCATTTATCTCTATTATTATATAAAAAAATCCAACTCATATTAAGTTGGATTTTTTTATTTTTCATTTCTTATTTTGCATATTCTATTGCTCTAGATTCCCTTATTACATTAACTTTTATTTGTCCTGGATATTCCATTTCACTTTCTACACGTTTTGCAACATCTCTTGCAATTAATGTCATTTCGGCTTCTGAAACTTTTTCAGGTTTAACAATTATTCTTACTTCACGTCCTGCTTGAATCGCATAAGATTTATCAACACCTTCAAAAGAATCTGCAATTTCTTCTAATTTCTCTAGTCTCTTTATATATGCTTCTAAGGTTTCTCTTCTTGCTCCAGGTCTTGATGCAGAAATTGCATCTGCAGCTTGTACTAATACTGCTTCTAATGTTAAAGGTTCAACATCTCCATGATGTGCTTGTACTGCATTTATTACTAATTCATTTTCTTTGAATTTTTTAAGTACATCTACACCAATTTCAACATGTGTTCCCTCCATATCATGATCTAATGCTTTTCCAATATCATGTAATAAACCAGCTCTAGCTGCACGTTTAGCATCTAAACCTAATTCCTCAGCCATAATCCTTGCAAGATTTGATACCTCTATAGAATGATTTAAAACATTTTGACCATAACTTGTTCTATACTTTAATTTACCAATCAGTTTTATAAGTTCAGTATTTAATCCAATTACCCCAGTTTCAAGTGTTGCTCTTTCTCCTTCTGATTTAATTGTATTAGCAACTTCTTCTTTTGCCTTCTCAACTGTTTCCTCTATTTTTGCTGGATGAATTCTTCCATCTTCAATTAATTTCTCTAAAGCAAGTTTTGCAACTTCTCTTCTTAATGGATCAAATCCTGATATAACAACTGCTTCTGGTGTATCATCTATTATTAAATCTATTCCAGTTAATGTTTCTAATGCTTTTATATTTCTTCCTTCACGACCTATAATTCTTCCTTTCATATCGTCATTTGGAAGAGCTACTATAGATACTGTAGTTTCTGCTGTATGATCTGCTGCACATTTTTGAACTGTATATGTTAATATTTCTTTGGCCTTTTTATTCGCCTCTTCTTTAATTTGAAGATCCATTTCTTTAAGTAAATTTGCCTTTTCAACCTTCAATTGTTTTTCTGTTTCTGTTAATAGCATTACCTTTGCATCTTCTTTTGATAATTTTGCAATTCTTTCAAGTTCAGACATTTTTCTTTCTTCTAATTCTTCTAAATTCTTTTTCTGATTTTCAATGTCTTGTACCTTTTTCTCTAATTCTTTTTCCTTTTGTTCAAAATTTTCTGTTCTTCTTTCAATATTTTCTTCTCTTTTTGTTATTCTTGCTTCCTTAGCATTTAAATCACCTGTTCTCTGTCTAATCTCTTTTTCTAAGTCTTCTTTGGCATTTATTATTTCTTCTTTTGCCTTAAAAACTTCTTCTTTTTTCAGTGTCTCTGCTTCCTTTTTTGCTAAATCTAATATTCTTTTTGCTTCTCCCTCTGCTCCTTCTACTTTAGATTCTGCTATTCTTTTTCTGATTAATACCCCTAATGGAATAAAAACTATTGCTGAGATTATAAGAGTGGCGATTATGGCAATTATTTCCATATTCATTCCTCTTTTCTATTAAATTTTCAATGTTCAGATAATATATATAACTAATATTTTTGTTTATTTAGAATATATTTAACCTAGTATATATTTTATATGTAATATTGCCAACTGTCAAGTGTTTTTCCATTTTTATTTTTGTAGTATTCTATTAAAATGTAAAGAAGCATAGATTACCATGCTTCCTTAACATTTCTAACATATAATTTCTAGTACAGTATATCCTAAATTCTCTATTGCTTCTTTTAAAATATCATCATTAATTTCTGATTTTAATATTACTTCTGCTTTTTTGTCTTCAAGAATTACTTTTACTGATTTAACCTCTTTTATTCCTTTTAATGTATCTTCTATTTTTTTTGCACAATGCATACAGTGCATACCATCTATTGAAATTGTTTTAGTTATTTTTTCTCCAAACATTTCATTCACCTCTTTCCAATTTTATATATTTCAGTCTTAATGCATTTAATATTACTGTAAAACTACTAATAACCATTGCTAATCCTGCTATCATTGGATTTATAGATATTCCAATAGGATGTAATAATCCCATTGAAATTGGTATCATTAAACTATTATAAAAAAATGCCCAAAATAGATTTTGTCTAATATTTCTTATTGTTTTTTTACTGATATTAATTAAATCTAAAATCTTGTTTAAATCATCCTTCATTAAAATAACATCAGATGAGTCCATTGCTATATCTGTACCACTATTTACACTTACACCAATATCAGCATTTGCTAGTGCTGGACTATCATTTATTCCATCTCCACACATCATTACCATCTTATTTTCTTTTTTTAATTTTTTAATAATCTCAGCTTTTTGTGATGGCAAAACATTTGAAATTATATTTGATATTCCTACACCTTTTGCTATAATATTTGCTGTTTCTTTATTATCACCTGTTAACATTATTGTCTCTATTTTATTTTTGTTTAACCTTTCTATAACCAATTTTGCATTTTCTCTTATAATATCATTTACTCCAATAATTGAAATTATAGTTTTGTTTTTTACTACATATATAATACTATTTCCATTTTCAGCCAGTTTCTTTTCATCTTCTAAATAATTATTTTCTATTTCAAATAGATTTAATATTTTTGAATTTCCTAAAATTATTTCTTCTCCATCTATTTTTCCTGTAATCCCATATCCACTTATATTTTTAAATTCCTCTACATCAAAGGTTTCAATTTTATTTTCTTTTAAATAATCTAAAAATGCTTTACTTATTGGATGAATAGATTTTGCCTCTATACTTCCTGCAAGTTTTAAAACTTCACTATCCTCTAGCTCACTATAGTTAAAAATGCTTGCTATTTTTAGATTTCCATAAGTCAATGTTCCTGTTTTATCAAATACTATTGTATCTATTTTTTCTGCATTTTCTAATATTTCACTTTTCTTTACTAATATTCCTTTGGTTGCACACATTCCCTCACTTACGACTATTGCAAGTGGTGTTGCTAATCCTAAAGCACATGGACATGCTACAACTAAAATAGTTACAAATGTATTTATAGCTTCATTAAAAGTAAATCCTAGTATCAAATAAACTATAAAAGTTAAAATAGCTAGAATAATAACTACTGGAACAAAATATCCACTTACTTTATCTGCTATTTTTGCAATAGGTGCTTTTGTATTAGTAGCTTCTACAACTAATCTTACAATTTCAGATATTGTAGACTCTTTACCTATTTTTTCTGCCTCATATTCTAAATATCCATCATAATTAATGCTTCCTGCAATAACTTTATTTCCTACACTTTTGCTGGCAGGAACATCAGTGCCTGCCCCAGCTTTTTTCCATAAACGGGGATATCCCGTCCCCGCACACGGAACACATGACCAACTGGCTCTGTCT
>JAAWHY010000103.1 GCA_022795675.1 Clostridia bacterium | reverse complement strand
AATTAAAAGGAATGAGTCCTGTAAATTACAGAATCCATTCCTTTAAAGTAGCCTAATATAAACTTAATCAAAAGTGTCTAACTTTTTGGGTTCAGTTCAGAAAAAGGTTTCTTTTTTAGATAATATCCTAATTATTTCATTCTTCAATATTCACTGCACTTGTTAAAGTCGCAGATTTTTGGCAGGGGTGGAAGGAATCGAACCCTCATCAAAAGTTTTGGAGACTTCTATCTTAACCGTTGGACGACACCCCTAAGTGACTTAATAAGAATAACACATTTTCAAAAAAAATGCAACTAATAATTAAAAAAATTTTGAAGGATTGAATAACTTAAAAAAAATATTAAAAAGTTTAAAAAAAGTATTGACATTCATCTAAAAATTACGTATAATAATCAATGTCGAAAGAAAATGGGCGCTTAGCTCAGCTGGGAGAGCATCTGCCTTACAAGCAGGAGGTCATAGGTTCGAGCCCTATAGCGCCCACCATTTTTTTACGGCCTGGTAGTTCAGTTGGTTAGAACGCTAGCCTGTCACGCTAGAGGTCGACGGTTCGAGCCCGTTCCAGGTCGCCATTTTTTTGTTTATAATTTAGTATTTTATTCTCTAGAATAAACAATTAAAGATTTATTTATGCCTTGATAGCTCAGTTGGTAGAGCAAAGGACTGAAAATCCTTGTGTCACTGGTTCGATTCCAGTTCAAGGCACCAACGGATGTTTCTGTTTGAATTAATAGAACACACAGGTACAAAAGTCAATCAGTAAAATGGTTGATTTTTTCTTTTGAAGAAATTATAAAAATACTATATAGATGAGATTTGTACTGGTATTAAAAATGAAAAGATTTATAGATAGCTATGACGTTTACTCCAAATAATATAATTTATATTGATATTTAATCTGAAAACAATTAATAAATAAAAAAGTAGTAATATGCATTGTCCAACAAATGGTGAATAAAGCATGATGTCTACTGTAGGTCTATTGATACCTTTAGGGCGTACATAAAGAGAAATATTAGGATTTTCTACTATCTCTTTTTTAGATAAGACATAATTATTACTTATTTGCCGGAAAGTAAATAAAGAGTTTGGCTTGCACATTAATGCTATACTATAGTTTCCCGTTTCAATTGCTTTTTTCATAATACTTATGCTACGATTAAAGTCACGAGGAGTAGTTGAACATGGTGTTTTTTTGCAACATTTTCCTTTACATAATCTACATATTTCGGGTCTTTCAAAGATATTACCAGTAGATAACATCTCGGTTAATTCCATACCAGCACCAGACAAAATTAATTTTTCAATTTGCTTTATAGTTAACTTTTCCATATAGTTTCTCCTAATAGAAAAAACATAAATAACCTATCTGCCAAAGGCTATTTTAAATTAACAGTTACTCACATATTATACAAATTTATGTAAAACTTGTCAAATTAAACCTTACTGCTATTTCCTTAACAGATAATCAATTTATAATAACTTAAAAATTGATTAATATTGATATCAATCATTATGAAAGTTAAAGAAATTGTGATAACTACTCCAATGACACCAAACAAAACAAATTAGTACATTTATTTTTTTGTATGTGTTAGTCTAATACTAAAGAGAAAGTTGTAATAATCGCAAAATTTGAAAATGACTCCTTAAATTTTGCAATTAAAGATATATGAATATTGAGAATTCAGATTAAATAATATATTGAAAAGATGGAAAAATAGATATGTTTGTAAATAAAAAGTAGATTAAATTAGTATTATTAATTAAGTAACTTTATTTTTATTTAAAAATCATTATAAGGTGTTGAATTTTATAAAAAAACATAGTATAATATATTTCGAGGAGAAAGTAAAATGAATCAAATTTTGGTTACAGATAAAGTTATAGTTACCAAGGAAATGCGCAAAAAAAAGAACTTTTATAAAAAAAATATAATTTTATCAATTTTTCTAATGTGCATTTTATGTTCATATTATGTATATGCAGAATATGATAGAAATAGATATGAACAAAAGTCACAAGATATTTTAAAAAATTTGAATATTGTAGATACATCAACAGAAGAAGATACTACAACTATGGATAATCGAACCTTTATTGCAAGTAGTTCTATAATGGTAGAAGACGATATATTAAAGGTGATTTTAGGTAGCTCATCAGAAACAGCTGAAGAAGTAAAATTAGGGAATATATTAAAAAATGTTAGACATGCGGTTGAGGAACAAGGCGAAACGCAAATGTCTAATAAATATATGACAGAAGATGGGATAGAGTATTCAGCTGAATCAATAGTAAACATACCAAGCTTAGGAATAGAATATCCAGTATTATCTGAAACATCAGAAGAACTACTAAAGATATCTGTAAATAAACTTTGGGGACCAGCTCCTAATGAGGTTGGAAATTATGTGGTAATAGGACATAATTATAAAAGCGGAAAAATGTTTGGAAAACTAAAAAGTATTAACATGGGAGATATAATAGAACTTACAGATACGAAAGGAAAAACTATAAAATATGTTGTATCAGAAAAATATGTTATAGATCCTACAGATGTAAAATGCACAAGTCAATTAACAAATGGAAGAAAACAAATAACTTTGATAACATGTTCTAGCTCTGGAAGCAAAAGATTAGTAGTACAAGGATACGAACAAGAATAAAAAGGGGAAAAGAGGAAATAATATGGTAAAAGATGATATAAAAAAAGCTAACCCTAAAGAGGAGGAACCAATGAAGATTTATGATAAATACATGTATAAAAGTCAAGAGAAAATAAAAAATATTGTACTTATAATAGCTGTATTTATAATAGGATTTATCACTGGGTATGCATCTCAAATTAATACGATTAACAAGCTAAATAAAGATATAAATGATTTACAAGAAAATAATTCTTCAGTGCAAAATGATTAAACTTAACAGTAAATTTTATAGGGCGACATTGTGTCTGCCCTAAATTTGTTAATAAAAAATAGTATTTATTTATAAATATCTAACCAAGTACATAAAAACTAATTTAGTGAGGAATTTATAGTGGTTTTTTATTGGCAATATTATAGTAGTAAATAAAATAGAAAGGAAATATAAGCATGTCAAAAACATTATGGAAACCAGGAACATTTGAATATCCAATACCAGCAGTAATGGTATCATCTGGGAATATGGAAAAATCAAATATAATAACAGTTGCATGGACTGGTATTTTGTGTACTAATCCAGCAAAAGTATATATATCTATAAGACCAGAAAGATATTCCTACAATATAATAAAAGAATCAAAAGAATTTGTAATAAATCTTACAAATAAAGAGTTAGCATTTGCTACAGATTGGTGTGGAGTAAAGTCAGGAAGAGATGTTGATAAATTTAAAGAAATGAAGCTAACAAAACAAAAGGCTAATTTTGTAAATTGTCCAATGATAGAAGAGAGTCCTGTATCAGTAGAATGTAGGGTTACAGAAATAAAAGAATTAGGAAGTCATCATATATTTATTGCAGATGTATTAGGAATAAATGCAGACGATAAATACATAGATGAAAATGGAGCTTTTGATATATCAAAATGTAATTTAATCGCTTATGCAAATGGAGGATATTATTGTTTAGGAGATAAAGTAGGTAAATTTGGATTTTCAGTAAAAAAGAAGAAAAAATAGCCTAAAAATTTCCTTAAAAAAGTTTCAAAAAAGTATTGACAAATAAAAACAAAATATGCTATTATTAATAGGCACTGCGCATGAAGAAATAGTTAAGAAAAAGAAATAAAAAAACTTTCAAAAAAATGTTGACAAAATAAAATCAGCGTAGTATACTATATAAGTTCCTAAACAGAAAGTAATAAAACAA
>JAAWHY010000102.1 GCA_022795675.1 Clostridia bacterium | reverse complement strand
GTCACTTTTTCGTCACTTTTTAAAACAAAAATAAAAAGTAGCAAGTCTTGTAACACTTGCTACTTTTAGGTTTTTCACCTAAAAAGAGTGGTCGAGGTGACAGGGATCGAACCTGCGACCTCATGGTCCCAAACCACGCGCGCTACCAACTGCGCTACACCTCGATAAAACATATTTAATAACATGCTTATATACTATAACATATTTAAAATAAAAAATCAATATATTTTAAAAAAAATATAATTATTCTTGTAAATTTTCTGTGAAAGTTATTGCAAACATAGAATAATGATGGTAATATTCTAATATCAAATTTTATAGGAGGAATAAAGTTGATTAGGTTAGAAAATGTTACAAAGAAATATAATGACTTCATAGCAGTAAATAATATTAGCTTTGACATTAAAGAAGGTGAAATTGTAGGATTTCTAGGTAAGAATGGTGCAGGTAAAACTACCACAATGAATATGATAACAGGATATATAGAACCTACAGAAGGAAAAATAGAGATAAATGGATATGACATAAATAAAAATCCTAAGAAAGCAAAAAACGAAATAGGATATATGCCAGAAGGAGTTCCTATTTACAATGACTTAACAGTAAAAGAGTTTGTGAACTATATGGCAGATTTGAAAGGTGTAAAAAGAGAAAACAAGAAAGCTAATGTTCAAAAAGTAATAGAAGAAACTGGACTAAGTGAAGTTCAGAATAAACTAAATAGACACTTATCAAGAGGATATAAGCAACGTGTAAGTATGGCAGGAGCACTTGTAGGGAATCCGAAAGTATTAATACTAGATGAACCAACAGTAGGGTTAGATCCACAACAAGTAAAACAAATTAGAGACCTAATAAAATCATTAAGAAAAGACCATACTGTTTTAATAAGTTCACACATTTTGTCAGAAGTAAGTCAAATCTGTGAAAAGGTAATAATAATAGATAAAGGAAACATTTTGGCAGTTGATACACCAGAAAATCTAGAAAGCAAAGTAAGTAGTCAAAATATCTTAACAGTTACAGTAGAAGATACAGATAATAAAATAGATGATATTATAAATAAAATAGATAATATAAAGAAAATAGAATTAATAAGTGAGAACTCTGATGGAACAAAACAATATACAATTTTTGCAAAAAAAGATAAAGACATAAGAAAAGAAATATCTGAAAAATTTGCAAAAAGTGGAATAACCATATTAGAATTAAAGAAAACAGAAGCTACATTAGAAGAGGCATTTTTACAATTAATAAATAATTATAGCAATAATAAAGAAAACAAAGAAGATAAGAAGGATGAGGATAACAATGAGAAAAGGGGAGGTAAAGAATAATGCTATCAATATTAAAAAAAGAATTAAAAACCTACTTTTTAACTCCAATGGGATATGTATTTATAGGACTATTTTTAGAAATATCTAGTTTAATATTTTATTTATATACATATGTTTCAGGTAGCTTAAATTTTTCATATATATTTTATGATAGTGCAATTATTTTAACATTTATAATAGCAATATTAACAATGAATATGTTTGCAGGAGAAAGAAAAAATGGAACAGACCAATTAATTATGACATCTCCTAAAAGTATAACAGGAATAGTTCTAGGGAAGTTTTTGGCAGCAATAATAGTAGTATTAATAACAGAAATATTCTCTTTTATATATCTAGCAATAATAAGTCATTTTGGAACTCCAGACATATCAACTCTAGGCACAACACTATTAGGGTTTATATTGTTAACAATGGCGTATATATCTTTTGGAGAATTAGCTTCAAGCATAACAGATCAACCAATAATTGCATATATAATTACATTTGTGTTTTTCTTTGCAACAATGTACATCAGAAATTTATCAAGCGTATTTTCAATGATATCTTTTATAGACTTATATGAAAAATTTGTAATGGGAGTTATTCCATTTGCAGAAACAGTACAATTAATAACCTTTACAATAACATGTATAATATTAACAATTATAGTTCTTAAGAGAAGAAGAAATTTAAAATAATGAGGTGGATTGCAAAATAATTGCCATTTCGCGTTGTTAAACTTCAATTAAAATCAAATCAACGTACACTAGTACGCCTCATTGATTTCAATTTCGTTTGCCTAGCGAAATAACAATTCTTTTGCAATCTGATTAAAAAATTAAGAAAGGAATGATATTAGAAGTGAAAAATATAATAGAAATAATAAAAAGTAAAGTCTTCAGAAAAACTAGTTTTACAATTTTATTAATCGCAGTTGTAATTTTAGCATACTTAGCAATAAACTTAGGAATGCAAGCGATAGATATATCAGATATAGACTTAACCAAAGAAAAGTTTTTTAGTTTATCAGAGGAATCTAAAAATAGATTAAAAAATGTAAATCAGGAAATAAAAATGTATATGTTTGGATATGAAGAAGATTCTTCTGTAGTAGACTTAGCAAAACAATATTCTAAATATAAAGATAATATAAAATTTGAAATAGTATCTGTTACAGAAAGACCTGACTTAGCACAACAGTACAGTATTGAAGCATCAGATGAAGAAAGCAAAACAGTAGTATTTGAATGTGAAGGAAGAAATATAAAAGCAAACTCTTATGATTTTTTCACTATGGATTATACAACATATGAAGAAATCGATTTAACTGAACAAAAAATGACAAACTCAATATTAGGTGTAACTTTAGAAAATGCACCAAAAATATATTTTTTAACAGGACATAGTGAATATGAAATAAATAATTACTTTGGAATATTAACACAAAGCTTAAAAAGTGAAGTAAATGAAGTAGAAACCTTAGATCTATTAGTAAAAAATGAAATACCAGAGGATTGTAAGACATTAATAATAGCATCACCAGAAACAGATTTTACAGACTATGAAACAGAATTAATCATAAAATATATTAATAATGGAGGAAATATACTATGGCTTTCAGACTATACAAATAGTGGAGTATTGAGTAATACAAAGAAAATTTTAGATTTGTATGGAATTAATGCTTCAAATAATGGAATTATTATAGAACAAGATTCATCATCTATGCTTATGCAAACACAAGATTTAATATTACCTAAGTTAAGTACAGAATCAGAAATTACAAGTGCTTTTGCAACAAGCGGAAAAGTTTTATTCATAGATTCAGGAAAAATAGATATAGTAGATGAAGAAAAGTTAAATGAATTGCAAGTCACAGTAACAGAGTTATTAACAACAAGTGAAAAATCGTTTTATAGAACAGACTTAAGCAATGGTTCATCAAAACCAAATGAAAGCGAAGAAGTTAAATCATATATAGTTGGAGCATTAGCAACAAAAACTATAAATAAAGAGGAAGAAGATAGTGTAACATCGAAATTAGTCATATATGCAAACAACGCATTTGCAACAGACACACCAATAACCATAAGTCAGCAAGCAGCAAATGCAATATACTTTTATAATAATCAAGATTTAATATTAAATTCAATTTCATATTTAACAGAAAGAACAGATTCAATAACAATAAGAAAAACACATTCAACAGTAACATATGCACCAACAGAATCAGAAGACTTAACAGTAAAAGTAGTAATATTTACATTTCCTTTGATAATAATAGTAGTAGGAATTATCATTTGGATAAAAAGAAAGCATAGAACATAAAAAAATCATAAAAAATAAAAATCACCATAAAATAAATATGGTGATTTTTTATGCTAAATATAATAAAAATAACATTTGCGATAATAGGAATAATAATTGGAGCGGGATTTGCATCACGGACAGGAAATATATTCATTTTTTTATATATTTGGAAAATGGGGAATATTAGGAATAATTATAGCATCAGTATTATTAGGAATAATTATTTATAAAACTTTAATAATATCAAAAAAATATAATTTAAATAGTTATAATGAATTATTAAATAGAGTAGTAAATAATCAAAAAATAAAAGAAATTATAAAAATAATAATAAATATATT
>JAAWHY010000101.1 GCA_022795675.1 Clostridia bacterium | reverse complement strand
ACCAAGTGAAATTTGTTTCCCAAATTTCCCATGTTTTTTCACAAATACTTTTTCAAAAACTTGCCTGTATAACTCTTTTCGTTTTTCACTATTTGTTCTGGTGTTCCCACCTGTATTATGGTTCCTCCTGCGTCTCCACCTTCTGGTCCTAAGTCTACTATGTAATCACAGGCTTTTATTAAGTCTAAGTTATGTTCTATTACTATTATTGAGTTTCCTGTGTTTACTAGCCTTTGTAATATGTCTACTAATCTATGTACATCTGCTATATGAAGTCCTGTGGTTGGTTCGTCTAGTATATATAGCGTTTTTCCTGTTGCTCTTTTTGATAATTCTGTTGCAAGTTTTACACGTTGTGCTTCTCCCCCTGATAATGTTGTTGATGGTTGTCCTAATTTTATATATCCTAGTCCTACATCATTTAAGGTTTGTATTCTTTGTTTGATTTTTGGTATGTTTTCAAAGAATTCTAGGGCTTCTTCAACTGTCATATCAAGTACATCTGATATGCTTTTTCCTTTATATTTTACTTCTAGTGTTTCTCTATTATATCTCGCTCCTCCACATACTTCACATGGTACATAAATATCTGGTAAAAAGTGCATTTCAATTCTTATAGAACCATCTCCGTTACAAGCTTCGCATCTTCCTCCTGGAACATTGAAACTAAATCTTCCTTTTTGATATCCTCTCATTTTTGCTTCATTTGTTGTAGCAAAAATCTCTCTGATATCATCAAATACTCCTGTATATGTTGCTGGATTAGAACGTGGTGTTCTGCCTATTGGTGATTGGTCTATGTTTATTATTTTATCTATGTTTTCAATTCCTTTTACTTCTTTACATTTTCCTGGTTTTTCATTTGCACCATTTAAGTCTCTTGAAATAGTTTTAAATAAAATATCATTTACTAATGTACTTTTTCCTGAGCCTGAAACTCCTGTAACACATGTAAATACTCCTAATGGAAATTTAACATTTATATTTTTTAAGTTGTTTTGACTTGCACCTATAATCTCTATTGCTTTTCCATTTGATTTTCTTCTTTTCTTTGGTACTTCTATTTTCTTTCTTCCACTTAAATATGCTCCTGTTTCTGAACCTTGTATTAGTTTTATTTCTTCTGCTGTTCCTTGACCTAATACATTTCCTCCATGTACTCCTGCACCTGGACCTATATCTATAATTTGGTCAGCCGCATACATTGTGTCTTCATCATGTTCTACAACCAATACTGAATTTCCTAAGTCTCTTAATTTCTTCAATGTTGCTATTAGTTTTTCATTGTCTCTTTGATGTAGTCCTATACTTGGTTCATCTAATATATAAAGTACTCCTGTCAGACTCGAACCAATTTGTGTTGCTAGACGTATACGCTGTGCTTCTCCTCCTGATAATGTTCCTGCTGGTCTTGATAGTGTTAAATATTCAAGTCCAACATCTAATAAAAATTGTAGCCTTTTGTTTAATTCCTTTAGTATCATATCTGCAATCATTGCTTCTTGTTTTGTTAATTTTAGATTGTTTAAAAATTTTTTTATTTTATCTATTGACATTTCTGTTAGCTCATTAATATTTTTGTCTTCAATCTTGACTGCTAAACTTTCTTTTTTTAGTCTTGCTCCTTTGCATATAGGGCAGTCTGATTCACTCATATACATTTCATAGAAATCTCTCATTCCTTGTGATTTTGTTTCATTGTGCCTTCTTTCTAGTGTTGGAATTACGCCCTCAAATGGAGTTGTAAATTTTCTTACCCCGAATGGAGATTCATATTCAAAGTCTATTTTTTCATCTCCTGTACCATATAATATTTTCTCTAAAAATTCTCTTGGTAACTTTTTGATAGGCTGTTTAATATTTACACCATAGTGATTTCCGATGCTTTCAAAGTACATTTTTGCCATAGTGTCGCCTTTTTTCATTGTACTTGAGCCAAATGCTTTTACCCCATCATATAAAGTCTTGTTTTTATCTGGTATTATTAAGTCTTCATCCATTTTCATTAAGTATCCAATTCCTGTACATGCTGGACATGCTCCAAATGGATTATTAAATGAGAACATTCTTGGTGTTAGTTCTTCGATACTTATTCCACAGTCTACACATGAATAATTTGTGTTGTACATTTTTTCATATTTATTATCTTTTTCTAAAATTTCTACTAGTACTATGTTATTTGCATTTTTTAGAGAAACTTCTATTGATTCTGCTAGTCTGTTCCTAATATTTTCTTTTATGACTAATCTATCTACTACTAATTCAATGTTGTGTTTTTTCTTTCTGTCTATGTCTATATCATCTGTTAGTTCTACCATCTCTCCATCTATTCTAGCTCTAACAAATCCTTGCCTTTGATAACTCTCTAGCTGTTTTACAAATTCTCCTTTTCTTCCACGAATTATTGGCGCTAAAATTTGAATTTTAGTTCCTTCTGGTAATTTTAATATATCATCTATAATTTGGTCTAAAGTTTGCTTCTCTATTTTCTTTCCACAGTTTGGACAATATGCTACACCTATTCTTGCATATAGTAAACGTATATAATCATATATTTCTGTTACTGTTCCAACTGTTGACCTAGGGTTTTTAGATGTTGTTTTTTGGTCTATTGAAATTGCTGGTGATAGACCATCTATAGATTCAACGTCTGGTTTTTCCATTATTCCTAAGAATTGTCTTGCATATGAAGATAAGCTTTCTACATATCTTCTTTGACCTTCTGCATATAATGTATCAAATGCTAAAGATGATTTTCCTGAACCTGAAAGCCCTGTAATTACGACTAATTTGTCTCTTGGGATCTCAAGGTTTATGTTTTTTAAATTATGTTCTCTTGCTCCTTTTATTACTATTTTATCATTCATTTCGCTATTCCTTTTTATACAAATTTGTGTCAAACACTGATATATTTTACCATAATTTTATAACATATTCAAGATATTAAATGTGTGATTTCTCTCATTAAGAATTGCCCTAATCTTTAAAATGCAGGAAAAAAACAAGAATTTACAATATTTGACATTTCATATAAAATATGGTATTATTATATTATAAAATTTTAGAATTCTCTTGCTGAGAATAGAAAACAATCTAAATTAGCAAGGGATTTTCCTTTGTTATTTTAGTTAATATAAATTATTATAAAAGACAAAGGAGAGATAATATGAAAAAAAATGTAATGTTCATTATCGTAGTTACATTATGCTTAGCTTTATGCGTCTACACTGGAGTAAAACAAGATTTGGACTCTAAAGATCGGTTTTCATCTATACAGATGAAGCTAAACATCCATGAAGCTGCCTACTATTTACAAAACTCTAATGACGCAGTCATTGAATCTATATACTCACTTCAGTCAATGGATGAGGAAATGAGTCTCGTCTACTTTAAAGCAGCACTGGAGTCAGTAAAAGATACAAAGACAAGAGTAGATGTTTCCATTTCATCTCCTAATTGTATTTCAGAAGGATTGGGAGAACTACAAGAAAATTTTGAGGAGACTGTTATTTTGCTTTCGAGATTGTCAGAACTTTCTGAAGAAGAATGCTATAATCTTTTAAATCTCATTGACGATGGTACATATACACATACACTTCTAATAAAATATCTTTATTGTTTTTCCTTTTTATATGAGATTAGAACGTTTGATCAGTTGCCAGATGATGAGGCTCAAAGTATTTTGAAAGATAGTTGGTGGATGTTTGGATTTAACGATGACATCCAATGCCCAGAAACTATTGATGTACAAGAATTATATTTAATATGGGCAAGACAATACTTTGGCGAATTTGATGAAGATGAGTTTTTGGAGAAGCTTCAAATCTTAAGGGAAAATGATGATTTATCAAGTCCAAAGTGTAATCAGAGATGGACAGAATTTATTGAAAATTTCATATTAGTAAAAGACGACCATAGCAGTTATGAAGTGCACCCCAAATGTTAGACAAAATATCTAACATTTGGAGGTGTATTTTTAATGAGTAAATATTCAAATGAATTTAAGTTAAAAGTAGTGAAGT
>JAAWHY010000002.1 GCA_022795675.1 Clostridia bacterium | reverse complement strand
TTCCGTTGGTGACATCATCGTGGTGTCCGTCAAGAGCGTGATCCCCTCCTCCGATGTCAAGAAAGGTACAGTCAGCAGTTGAAAAAGAGGGGATAGTAAGAATAAGAGAAGGCTCACGCATAATAGATGCAATTGAAGCGGCTGGAGGAATGAGTGATGAGATAAACTTAGACATGATCAATTTAGCATATACTTTAAAAGATGGACAAAAGATTTATGTACCAAAAATTTCAGATGCAGAAAGAGTATTTAAAGAAGGAGAGGATTCCAATATTGTAATAGTAGATAAAGGAACAGAAAAAGATTCAAGTTCAAGTACAAAAATAAATATAAACACAGCAAATATAAGTCAATTAGAAAGTATCTCTGGAATTGGTGAAAGTACAGCAAACAAAATAATAGAATATAGAGAAAAAAACGGAAAATTCAAAACAATAGAAGACATAAAAAATGTATCAGGGATAGGAGAGATAAAATACGAAAACATAAAAGACTATATCTGTGTAAATTAAAAACGAATTCTAATAATCCGCATAATTATCTTCTACAGAAAGTTATCCCACTGGGATAACTTTCCTAGAATGTAAATAAAATCGGCGGAAATAAATCCGCCGAATATATAAATTATTTTTTCTTAATTAGCACTTTTCCGATAATATAAAATGTATCAGTATTTGACACTTGAATATCTTTACAATCTGGATTTTCAGCCTTTAAAGTAATTTTACCTCTTTTATCATAAAATCTTCTAATAAGAATTTGGTTATTATAATTAAATAATCCATAATCCTTACTATTTAAAGGTGAATTAAACTCTATAAAAATATATGAACCTTTCTCAAATGATTTATTCATTGAATCATCAGGCATTTTAAGTGCAATAGCAGCACTAGGCATATCTGATGGGCAATCGATAAAACTGTCAATACTATTAACAGCAAGTATTTTGTCATAAGAAATATGTTTAACAACATTATAGCTTTCTTGTTCCTCATTAATAGTTTTATCATATGTATACATTAATTGTTGATATGGGATATCAAGAGCCTTACAAATGTTCTTTAAGGCTTTATGGCTTGGATTTCTTTCTCCCTTCTCAATATGAGTTAAATGTCCAATGTTAATATCTGTAAGTCTAGCAAGTTCAGTCTTAGTCATTCCTTTAGCTTTTCTAGCTTTTGCAAGCATACCTCCAATCATAATCTTCAACCTCTTTCCAAAAAATATAGTATTATTATACACAATAAAACGTCATTTGTCTAGCAGTAAATGAAAAATTTTACAAAAAAACATATTTTTATTGATAAAAAGCCATTAAACGAGAAAATACTATTTTTTTATTTAAAAATATCATATAAGTATTGACTTGTCAACAAGTAATATGATAATATTTTATTGTCATAAAAGGAGTGGTAAAAATGAGTGAAAATAGAATGAAAGAATACAGAATAAGCAAGGGAATTACATTAAGTGAGCTATCACTGAGAACAGGAATATCAGCACGGATATTTATGTCATTTAGAAAAAGGAACAAGAAATAATCCATCAATAGAAGTAATGAAAAGCATAGCAAAGGCATTAGAAGCAAAAGTCTCAGAAGTGTTTTTCTGGGAGTAAAAAAATTATAATTTGTTCTTGCAAGATATAAAAAGATATGTTATAATAAACAAGTTAATAAAATAAATCAATGATAAAAATAAGATTATATTTAGACAAAAATAAATAACGCATTTAGTAAAGGACTAAATATAGTCAAAAAGTAACATTCATAAAATAATAGTAAAACAAAATCAAAAATATGGGTGATTAGCTCAGTTGGTAGAGCAGCTGACTCTTAATCAGAAGGTCCGGGGTTCGACCCCCCGATTGCCCACCAAGTAATAGCAAGGCTTTTGAGGCTTTGCTTAATTTTTTTATAAAGAGTTTGCACCACTTTCGCACCAGTTTTGTTAAAAAAATCATATTGAAAATTTGATAAATGATCCACTAGCTCAGTTGGCTAGAGTAAGCAGACTCTTAATCTAATTTGTAAACTTCTTGAATAGCTTGTTTTTTTCGTTTACTAGAAACGCATATATAGTATTTCTGAGTAGTATCAAAATTAGAATGTCCCATTAATCTCATCAATACAATTTCATCCATTCCTTGTTCAGAGCAGAATGTTGCAAAAGAATGTCTTAATCCATAAGGTATCATAGGTTCTAATTGGTGTTTTACTATAAAACTTTTCATTGCATCAGACAAATTTTCAGCTATATAGGGTTTTCTATATTGATTTAAAAACATATAACTATTTTCATTCCAGTTCATACCATGATACTTAAATAATTTTTTCTGCTTTTCTTTATGTTCTAGCAATCTTCTTTTTAACCTTGGATTTAATGGAAGCCTTCTGTAGCTTTCTGGTGTTTTTAATCTGCCATCTTCTCTTTTGTGTCCTATGATTTTACATTCATCATTATAAATAGGAAAATCTTTATAGGCATTATTTATAATTAATTCATTTGCTATTTCATCTATTGCGCACCATTTAAGTCCACAGGCTTCTTCTGGTCTAACACCAGTTAATAGCATTGTTTCAAAAAGTAATGATACATCTGTATCTTCTTTTTCAAAATATTCAAGCCATAAATCTTGTCTATCAGATTCAATAAAGATTATTGTTTCCTCTTTGTCTGTATAAGGTTTTTTTGGCTTTTTAACTCTTGGAACATAAAAAATATAATTATGTTCTCTAGAAAAGTCAAAAATCATTTTTAAAACAATTTGTCAGCCCTTACGTTGAAAAAATTAATAACCACAATATTGCCCATAGTTTTCTGCAAACCACTTAGGCAATAATTCTTTATTTATAATAATTTTTCTTTTAAATCTTACTGCTGGAAAACCATCTACTTTAACTAATTGCAACATTAAATTTCTACCTATACCTAACATTTCTCTTGCTTCATCTACAGTTAATCCCAATTTTGTATTTTCTTCATTTGTTATCAATGTAGATTACCTCCCTTCTTAAATTAGTAAGAGTCAAATTTACCCCTCTACTAGATACATGCCGTCAAAACCTCAAAAAATTAAAACTTTTTAAAAACTTTTTAAATTTTTTTTAGAGATTGAAAAATTTTTATAAATAATAAAATAATTAAAGAACAAATCCTAAAAACCGTCAAAAAATAATACTATAAAGGAATTAAAATACTCCGTTTTGTACAATATAATAATGTTGCAAAAAGGAGTGAAAAAAGTGGTATTTGATAAGCATTTTTACAAGAGAGATAATATCTTAAAGAGAAGAATTGAAATAGATGCAAGTTTATACGAAAAATTAAAAGAATTATCAGAAGTTTATGAAGCATCAATAAATAAGTTAGTAAATGTTGCTATTATTGAAATGGTAGAAACTAACAATGTAAATTTATATGATAGACCAGAAAAAGAAATTTCAGAATCACATAATTTTAATATTAGAGAAACTGCATATAAAGAACTTGAAAGATTAAGTGATAAACATCATTTATCAATATATAAACTTGTGAATATTGCGATATATAATGCAGTAATTTGTTATGAAAGAGACACAAGAAATTGTTATATAAAATATTAGATAATGTAGTGGATTAATTAAAGAACACTAATAAATTAGTGTTCAAAAAAGTTTATCAGTATCAGCATACAACTCATCAAGAGTAATATTAAAAGCTAAAGAAAATGCCTTTGATTCAAAGTCTTTAACAAGCCTTTTATTATTTTCTATTTCATATATATCAGAGTGGAACATATTAACACCTAGCAACTGCATTTTTCTACATAAGTCTGGTTGGGAAAGACCTTGCTTTTCACGATACTTTTTGACATTAGTCCCAATAATGTTTACTTTGTCATTAAATTTACGAATTACACCCATAAAAAAAGCTCCTTTCCCATAAAAATTCTTATATATTTTATAATAATTAGTGGTAATTACCTGCGAACTGGGTTTTATTTTAAAAAAATATATAAAATAATGTTATTTTAGAAAGGATTAAATATGAATAAGCATTTTAATTATGATGAGTGGAGTGAAAAATATCACAATAAAGAAATTGTTAATTTGCAGAAACATTTTACAGAAAATGAATTTAAAGTTATAGAAAAATTAGGCATTAAGTTAAAGGATAAAATTTATACAGAATATGAATTTGAAGTATTATATATGGAATTATTAGCCTACTACAAAGATAAAGATATGAAAGAAGATAAAATAAGAGAAGTTAAAAGTTTGAATAATACAAGTGTTAGTAGAGAAGAGTATAATGAGTTAATGAATAAAATTGAGAAAATAAATTCATTATTTAAGTTTTAAAAATGCGAAAGTTAGTCTGTGAAAAATATAGAAAAGGATTAGGAGGAGTTAATGAATATGTATAAAATATTAATAGTAGATGAGTCAATAGATTTATTAAAAAAAGATGAAGAACAGTGTATTGATTATGCAAAAATAGGTGATTTAGAATTGAAATTAAAAAATCAAGAATATGATTTAATATATTTAAGTGATAGTTTAGTAAAAGATAATATTACAGAAAATGTACTATATGATTATAGAATACGTCCAAGTATATTTGAGAAATTATTTATAAATAAATCAAAATATACAATCTTTATAAATCAAAATATCATAAATAAATTGATTATGGATAATATTGGCATAATAGAATATAAAAATACATATGAAGAATTTGTAATAGCAAGCATTATAGAAGAAAAAATTTTAAAAGATATGAAGCTAGAACCAATTTATAAAAAGATATGCCCTGATAAAAAACATATGTTGAATGTGAAAAATGTTGTTAAAAATGTAATAGAGAGACATTATGTAGGAGATAGTTTTTATAGGAAGTTGGGATATATTGTTAAACAGGAAAGGATACAAGAAAAATTTTTTAGTAAAATATTAAAAAACATTGAAAATGATATTATTAATAGATGTAATGACGATGAATTGTCTATTTTGGCAAATGTAGCCATTGCAATATTTCCGAGTTTTCAAAAAATTGTAGAAGAACAAAACTAATAGTAATAAATAGTTGGATAGTGTAAAATAAAGTGCGTAAGTTAAAAGGTACCAAACTAAAATACCTCCATTTGCAATATGTTTGATAAAATTAAATCATTTTTATAAAATTCTATAATTTCTCTATAATTATAAACCATATTTATCACCTATGACTATTTTAAGTAAACTCACGCATTTGTCAATAGTTGTGCGTGGGTTTAGTCTAAAGTTTATACAAAAAGTTGTCAAAGGAAAACATATTTAAAATGAGAAATTTGTTAGTGCCATTTTTGAATCTGCTAAAAAACATCATAAGGATAGCCTGCTAAAATATATTTTATCCAATTCTTTTTCTGAATCAGTAACCATTTAATCCTTCTATTCCATTTGTAATTTAACTTGCAAAATATATTATACTAGCGTAGCGAAGTATAATATACATAGCAAAATTTATTTTGTGTCCGAACAACCTTCATTTTTTTTATACGGTATGTTCGCCAGCATGGCCCTCTGGACCACAAATCGCTGTTTAGGGAAAAATCCCTAAAACCCTTTTTGCCCTCTGGGAGATGATTTTTTCTTTATCTTTATCATTATTTAATACACCCTTAATCTTATACCCTTATTTCTTCTAAACTTCTTAGATAGTTTTTAATGTTTTCTAAAATGGTATCAATATTAGAATTAGTCCAGTTATAATTATTAGATAGATTAGCTATAAAATTTGGTTCACTTAATACTAAATTCACAGTATTATAAAGTTATTGGGTTTCATGAATATTTATGTCACTATCAAAAATTAATATCTTCATATAATGTAAAATTTTATCTTTATCTAAATTTCCTTCAGTTATTAACCAATACAAGTCAAATACGTCTCTATATCTTGTCGATAGGGGACCAAATTTTAATATAGGAATTAATTTTTCTGTAAAAATTTGTTCCTTTGGATTAACTAAAAATTCTATATTTCCATCAATGATTTGTGTATTTAATAGTAAAGTATCTTGATGAATATCTGTATATTTATGTACGCCAATATCTAACTTAACATTATAAGTTTTTCTATGACTATCTGTTATACTAACTGTTAGTCTTTTTCCATGATAATCTTGATGTGATAGTTCTTCAATTCTATTTTTGTCAATACTTAATTTAAAACCATCAATACTATCTAATTTACTAAGTTCAATAAAAATATTAATAATATTTTCTGTTGCTATAGACATATTAATTAAGTCCATATCAATATCTACAGTTGCTCTACGAATATTGTTTGTTAAATGGAACATTACAACTCCACCTTTAATTGTGATTTTATCACTGTATTTGGAATTATAAATTCTATTTATTATAATATCTTGACAGACCTTAGAAATAGCATAGTTTCTATTATAACCTTCTTTAATATATTGACGTACACATTCATTTAAATCATTCATTACATCACTTCCTTTTCTATAGTTTGCATTATATATGAACTATTAAATACTTGAGCATATTTATAAATTTTCATAAAATCTAATTCATTTCTAATTTTTCTGTAATTATTTATGACATCTTTATATAATTCATATGGTAATTTTGTTTTATATCTAATAAGTTCTATCAACAATCTTTCTTTATCATATATATAGATTTCTGTTTCTTCTATTTTACATTTGGCTAATCCAATTTTTAAAAAGTCTTTTTTCATAAAAACTTGCTTTACAGAAGAATCCTTTATTATATAAGATTTTATATCTGTTGCTAAGTAGTAATATTCTGGTATTTTGTCTGTTAGCTCATAGTAATAAAAAGCACTATTTAAAGTTAATATTACATTTGGATATTTTTTTACTATTACAGATAAATCATTTGGGTATTCTTCATCAGAATAAATACCTCTTGAAATTTTAAATAATTCTTTATCCTTAACATTTTTTTCTATTTGATATTTACTTAATCCTTTTTCTAATAATTCATTAAAATAATATAACATTTTTATATCCCTTTTTCATTATAAACAAACAAATCGGTTTTTGTCAATAAAAAACCGATTTGTTTGTAAATCTTATAACAATTATCCACTTTCCAAAATGATGCACCACTTTTAAAAATTTTCGCATCACTTTGGGGGTTTTTATTAAATTTATTTAAACTTTATTAAACTTTTCTAAACTATAATAAATTTTTCTTTTTTTCTCAAATCCTATTAAAATATATATTTTCCACCGATAAATCAGTTATATCAACGAATTCAGAAAAGTACAATTTTTTAGGGAACGCCTCACTCTTAATCAGAAGGTCCGGGGTTCGACCCCCCGATTGCCCACCAAAATGTAGCAAGGTGCTTGAAGCTTTGCTTATTTTTTTATCTTAATTATCTTCAATAATTCCTTTTTGATTATATAATTCTAATTGTTTTTTAGATAAATATTTTTTATCAATAATAACTGTAAATACATATTTATCAAAGTAATTATCATTCATAATATAATACCCATTTACCTTTTCTTTATCACCATAACTATCTTCAACTTTCCATCTTTTTGGAGATCCCTCTTCTATTTGTACACCTGTTATAGTCATCCAGTGGTGAAGTTCAATATCTCCCAATAACATTCCATCTTC
This sequence comes from Clostridia bacterium, assembly GCA_022795675.1. GTDB lineage: Bacteria > Bacillota > Clostridia > TANB77 > CAG-508 > CAKPSH01. Next base: position 24,673 of record JAAWHY010000002.1, on the reverse strand, counting down.
CTTATTAAGATTTTTATATTTTACTAAACTTTCATAATCATATAATCTTGTATCTAAAACACCAGATATTTTATCTGCAAATTTTCTAATGTAAATTCCTACCATAACAGGGATATTATCCTTTAATTGTTTTATAGATAACTCCTTTAATTCTTGTGCTGAAATATGTAAAAACTCTACATATTTCATCTTATTAATGTTAATTGAAGATAGATTTTTTAACTTTTCTCCATATTTTCTATTTTTTTTAGGAACATTTGATATAAATACAAAGTTTTCAATATCAATACTTAAAAATTGTTCAACAAATTGATTTGGGGTAGTATTTTTTAAAGTAACATTATTTCTATCTTTATCTATATAATTATAATTGAATGTTTTTACTGGTTCTCCATAAACCTTTGATAAAAACTCATAATTATCTGCTAACATCTTTAATTTTATTTTTCGTAGTTCCTCTATATTTTTATTCTGCTTTTTTAACTCCAACAAAGTAATTGCATAGCTTCTAACAGTTTCTGAAAATAAATTAGTTACTCTAGATGAATTTTCTCCTTCAATAGTAATAGGCATAACTGTCATTGGTACAAGTCCATATTTTTTAACAATACCTACAAAAGTCTTCCAATTTCCTACTTCTTCAACTGGATTTTTAAGAATATTTTTCTTAAAAATTTTACTTAAATCAGTAGTCTTACTTGTAAGAATCTTTTCATAAGTAGTATTTGCTTTCTCTAATCTGTGAAAAAAAATAATAAAATTATCTGACAACTCAAAATTCATAATATCAATATTTAAGTTTTTTGCCATATTACGTTTAATTACATTAATTCCAGAAAATGCCCAACATCTTAAACTATCCTTTTGATCATATCTTTTAGTTTCTTCTAGTTCAATATTAAAAGAGGGTGGGTTCTCATCTATAATCTCTTTATTAATGCAAACTTTATCTAATCCATATTGTTTAATCTGGTTTTCTAAATTTTTATTATTAACATTGCTATTATAAATCTTTGAAAACTGTTCTATATCCTTTAATTCGATTTCCTTCATTATTTAATCCCCCTTTTAGGTTAAATTTTATCTATTCAGATTTCTCAAATAATTTTTTATTTATCTAAAATAATATAATATTAAAAGTATTTATTATATAAATATTTATTCTTTTAGATTATAAACAAACAAATCAATTTTTGTCAAATGGTATAAGCTTAGACATTAAAATAATAAAACAGAGTTCTTGTGAAAACAATTACTCTGTAATTGACTATTAATCTTTATATTAAAAAATAATTCATTTTTTTCTATGTTTTTGTTTTTCCTAAAGATTTTAAGAAGTTACAAATTACAAAAATTTTATGTAGGAAAATAATGTTTTACAGAAAAGTTATCAAAAATTTACATCTAAAATTGTTACAAAAAAACAAAAAAAGTAAAAAGCTGAATATAGCAATAACAAAGGAAAAATTAGTGATTTGAGTTTTGTAAAATCTATGTAAAATTATTGAATAGGAGTCAAAAATATAGTATAATATAAATGGAACTGAAAACAAAGTAACAGACTCCTATCAAGGAGTCTATCGCTCGCTATAACGGGCAGAAAGGAGAAGGACCAATGCATTGTGTCGTAAGAGTGGAAAATTGGAAAGGAGAAACAATTAAGGGAGCTACAAATCTTCCACCAAAATTTAAAAATGGAGAACAACTGAACAGATTAATTGCAATAGAGAGTGATTTGCGGGCAATTGCACAGGAGTTCACACTTTTACTAAATAAGTGCAAAGAATACAACAGTGAAAAATATTGTACAATAACTGTAGAGATTGCACTTGATGAAGAAGTTTTAGTTCCTGAGACAACAGTGAAAGTACCAGATAAGGTTTCAACCGACTTAAGAATATTATTATTGCATATAAAGGAAGTCTGCATTGACCAAATGAAAGACTTTTTAGAAGAAAAAAGAGAAGACGACAAACATATGAGTATAGTATCATATGAAGTTCCCTCTTTTTTTAAAGGCGATATATATTCTACATTATTCCATTAATTATCGGCACAAACAAGCCCCTTGTTGTAAGACAAGGGGACTTTTAACTATAAAATCTCTAAATCATGTAAAGCAGGACCATATAATAGTTTACCATCATAATTAAATCTAGAACCATGACAAGGACAATCCCAAGTTTTATTAACAGGATTCCAAGACAACTCACAACCCAAATGAGTACACACAGGTTTTACCTTAAAAATATCACCATCTTTATTCTTATAAACACCAATCTTTGAACCTTCAAACTCTATAATTTTACCCTCATTAGGAGCTAAACTCTGTATAGTATCATTAGGAAGAGTAAATTTTTTAATAACAATAGAAGTAGTAGCCTCCTTAATCATATTACCCATTTCCTCTTTATTCTGAATAGGGTGTAGCCTTGTTGAATCAAAGATATCAGAATATTCATTATCATTTCCCAAGATTTTATCAAGCAATATATTAGAAGCAACATTAGAAAAAGTCATACCCCATTTTTTAAAACCAGTAGCAACATACATATTAGGCATAAGTGATGAAAACTGACCAATATAAGGTAATTTATCTAAAGACACGCTATCTTCAGTCACCCATTTAGAAATCATTTTACTATCAGGATATATAGAATGTGCAAAAGTAGTTAAAGTAGAATATGGATCTGAGACACCAGATGGTTTACCAACCTTATGGCTACAACCAGAAAGTAATAATACATCTTTTCCATTATCTTTAGCAATTCTTGCAGAAAGAGTAGGATGCTCAGCATTAATATACATACCAGAAAAAAGATTATCAGGAATTTCAAAAGAAGCACAATAAGATAAAGTTTGATACATCTTCAAAAAGTAAAATCCAGGAGCATTAATAAAAGGATAACGTGTAGCCAAAATCACATACTTTGACTCAACAGAATAATCTCCTACCTTAGTATAATAAGTATCCTTAATTTTTTGAATATCTGTAACCTTAGAAGTTTCAAATATTAATCCCTGATTATTCAAAATAGAATTGGATAATCCAAGAGCATATTTTCTAGGATTAAATTGAGCCTGATTAGGAAACTCAATTGCACAAAGCACATTATTTATAGGAAGCGGGATTTTATTCAATAACTTTGAATCAAAGCCAAACATATGAGTAGCTTTAGCCTCGTCCTTAATATCCTGAACATAAGAATTAGACTTAGTAAAAACATAAGAACTTTGGTACTCAAAATCACAAGTTATTCTTTCCTCATCAATAATCTTCTTAATATTATCAATTGCCTCTAAATTGCAATTTAAATACTTTTTTGCTGTCTCAACACCAAAAGTATCAATCAAATATTTATAAAATAAATCATGTTGAGCAGTGATTTTGGCAGTTGTATTTCCACTTGTTTTAAGCATTAAAGAATCTTTCTCTAAAACAACAACCTTAAGACCTTTTTTACTCAAATAATAAGCAGAAGTAAGCCCAGTAAGCCCACCACCAACAATAGTAACATCACAAGAAATATTAGAATCAAGAGACTTAGACTCATCTAAAATTTTTGGAACAGAATCAATCCAAATAGAATTCATAAAAACACCTACTTTAAATAATAATATAGATTATTATTTGCAGTATTTCTATACTTTATTCTATTACATGGAAAATTGCTAATTATATAATTAATGCCAACTTCATAATCCAAATATGAATATTAAAAAATTTCCATTCTCGAAGGCGCTTAAAATACTGAAAATTCATATAATATAGACACACTCTAATGGCACACAATGAATGGGTACTTGGGGGTCGAACTCAATTTTTTAATATTATATTTGATTATTACGTCTACTCTATAAAAATAATTATTCACTATATGTATTGTAGGGGCAGGCCTTGCGTCTGCCCAACTGATAAAATTTCAATATTTATATTATTTTTAAAAATATTTTATACAAATTAAAAAGAAAAAATTTGTTTTGTTCGCTTGTTTTTTTGTAAATTATATTATATATTATAAAATAGAAAATGAGATAAAAGCAGATGTGTGTTACCTCTAAACCTCAACCTATGTTAAGAGTGAGGAGGTGAGTGCTTATGGTGGAAATTTTACTATTCCTAATAATAGGATTAATGTTATCAACAACCATAAATATCGCCTTATTGTGTATTATATACATAATGTGGACTGATAAACAAATATAAAAATACACCACATACGCTTTCGCAGAGCTAGTGGTGTAATTCAATTATATTGGGTAACACACATTTCTGTGTTTCTCATTTTCTATATGTATTATACATAGATTTTCAGATAAAGTCAAATAGTTTTTGAAATAAATTGCATTTATCCAATTTCGATTAATTTACTAGGTTCAAAACGGCTAGCCACTGACAAATCAATACTTCCTCTTTTAAACTTTTTCTTCTCTAATTCACTTAAAACGGTCTCATAAGCCATCTCAGGGAAATTGCTCTCTTTGCTCAAATGACCAAGCATGACAGTAGCCAAACCACTCTCAATCAAATCAGAAATAAGCTGACCTGCCATATTATTAGAAAGATGACCATTAGGACCTGCAATTCTACTTTTCAATAAACTAGGATATGAGCAAATTCTTAAAACCTCAGGCTCATAATTAGACTCTAACAAAGCAAATTTGCTACCCTTCAAACAGCTCTTAATCTCAGGAGTCACATGACCTAAATCAGTTGCAATACTAATTTTAATATTACCATCACTAATATTAAAACCACACGACTCAATAGCATCATGAGGAGTTCTAAAAGGATGAATAACTAAATCTCCAACAACAAAATCCTCAGACATCTTAAAAGTAAAGATATTTTCATTACTTATTTTTTCAGCCTCCTTAGGAATTTTACTCCAAGTCTTAGAATTTGCATAAACTGGAATATTAAACTTCTTAGAAAATGTTCCAACACTCTGAACATGGTCAGAATGTTCATGAGTTATCAAAATTGCATCTATTTCATTAGGATTAACATTAATAGAATCTAAAGCCTCTACAATCTTCTTACCACTAACACCAGAATCAATCAAAATCTTAGTATTATTATTTTGGGCAAATAAACTATTACCAGTACTACCACTATATAAGCTACAAAATTTTAACATAAATTACTCCGTTACTCTCTTAATATCGGCACCAAGTGCTCTAAACTTATCTTCAATATTTTCATAACCACGATCAATATACTCAATATTAGAAACTTCAGTCACACCATTAGCAGCAATACCTGCAATAATAAGAGCTGCACCAGCCCTTAAATCAGAAGCTGAAACTGGACGGCCATATAATTCAGGAACACCATCAAAAAAAGCAACATTACCCTGTGCATTAATCTTAGCACCCATTTTATTAAGTTCAGCAGTATATTGAAAACGAGATTCCCAAATACTCTCAGTCACAGTGCTAGTCCCATCAGCAGTAGCCAAAACAATACCCATTTGAGACTGTAAATCCGTAGGAAAACCAGGGTAAGGTAGAGTCTTAATATTTACGCACTTAGGTCTTTTATTACACCAAACTCTAAGAGTATCACCACTAATCTCCTCAACATGAGCACCCATTTCCTCAATCTTAGCAGACAAAACATCCAAATGCTTAGTAATACAATTTTTTATAGTAATATCACCTCTAGTAGCAACAGCAGCCAACATAAAAGTTCCAGCCTCAATTTGATCAGGAACAATAGAATATGTACCACCATGAAGCTCCTTAACACCATTAATTTTAATAATATCAGTACCAGCACCATGAATATCAGCACCCATAGTATTCAAAAAATTAGCAACATCAACAATATGAGGTTCTTTAGCAACATTCTCAATAGTAGTAGTCCCTTCAGCCAAAACAGAAGCAAGAATGGCATTAATAGTAGCACCAACAGAAACAATATCCAAATAAATAGAATTTCCAACAAGTCCATCAGTAGTAGCAACAATTTTGCCCTGTCCAATATCTACTTTAGCACCAAGAGACTCAAAAGCTTTAGCATGTTGGTCAATTGGGCGAGCACCAAGTTTACAACCACCAGGCATACCAACAACAGCTCTGTGGCATCTACCAAGAAGAGCACCAATTAAATAATAAGAAGCCCTAAATTTGCTAGTCATATCTAAAGGAGCATCAATATAATTAACATTACGAGAATCAACCTCCACAGTATTAGGTGCGGTTTTAGTAATCTTAACACCTAAAGTTCTCAAAATATCACAATATATATTTATATCACTAATATTAGGCAAGTTTTCAATAGTACAAACGCCATTAACCAACAAAGTAGCAGGTAAAATAGCAACAGCAGCATTTTTAGCACCATTAATAACAACCTCACCCTCAAGTCTAGTTTTACCATTAATAACAAACTTTTCCAAGTCGAAACCTCCTTAAAGTTAATATTTTACTATAAGCAAACTTAATATAACATAAAAAAAAAAAAAAAACAATAGGTTATAAAATGTTTAAGAGGAACCTTAAATATAAAACTATAAAGTTATAGAGGCTTATGTAGAATTGTGCATTAGTAAAAAAATGTAGCATATGAGGGAAAACTGCCTCATATGCTACATTTCAGGACAAAATTCTTCTTTAAGCTCTTTCTTTTTAATAGGTAATTGCTCTAAAACACCTGAATTATTAATATTATAGCGTTTAGTAGCAAATTCCTCTGCTAAATCTAGGCGATGTGTAGTTAATAATAACATAACATTTCTACTCATTGCATAATTTTTAATCATTTCAAACTGTTCTTTAATTAAACTATCTTCTACATTCCCAACAGGTTCATCCACAATAATCACAGAAGTTCCATCATCAATCCTATAAAATAACTTCGATAAAGCTAATCTTTTTTGTTGACCAGTAGAAAACTCCATAAATTTTTTTGAAGCTAATTTATTCAATAAATCTGGTGAAGTAAATTTCAATTCTTTTAGTATAGATAGTAAATTAAATTGCTCTTCTTCAGACAAATCAGAAATACTAGATTTTCCTGTTATTTGATATAGCACATTAGTTTCATCACCCAGTTCTATACTAGGTCTAAAAGAGATATATTCATTCCCTAGACTATCTACCATTTCATTATTATCTAATTTTATTGCTTTTCTATTATTTATATCTCCACGTTTCAAAAATCTTAAAAAAGTGCTTTTTCCAGTACCAGACTCTCCTGATAATAAAACAACATCTCCTCTTTTCATACTAAACTCAGGAATCTTAATAGTAGAACAATAATTTACTTCACCAGTATTATAATCTTTTTTGGGATAAAAATTGCCAGTAAAATCAGCTATTTCAAATGAATCAAAAGGATGTGTAGCACCTTTTAAAGGATATACCTTTTCCTCCATTTGATCTAATATATTCCTTGCTATCTTACAAATTTCTTCAAAACTTTCATTTTCCTCTTTATCAATCGAAATACGTCTTATAATATTAGCAAAAGAATTCATTTTTGAACCTGCGTTATTTAAACTAATTATTGAAGAAGACAATGATGCTCCATCAATTTTTCCATTTGCTCGAGTTGTAGTTGTATAATTAGTATATATCCCAGATATCAAAGCTATTGCTAAATCTGAAGTCATACGAAGTGCTAGCCCTTTATTTTCAATTTTATTTGATAATGTTTGAGCTTCATGTTCGACTTGTTCTATATTTTTTAAATCATCTGTTTTAGATTTATGACTAATATGTTCAATTTCTAAGAAATCATCTTCCATATTAAACATTTGATGAATTAAGTCAAACCTTTTGCTAATATCAGGATCTTTAACTCCTTCAAGCAATTTTAATCCACTTACAGCTGTAGTTCCCAAAGCTATTAAAGAAGTTACTTTTTTGCCATTATTCTTATGTTCACTAAACATTGCACCTAATGTACCTGCCAACCCGAAGCCCAATCCTAAATAATTACTAAGCCTGTTAAATTCAAGCTTATCACGTTCACTTTGATATTCCTTCAAAATATGTAAGACTTCTTTGGGTGTAATACTAGTATCATAAATTACCTCTTTAGGTTCTCCATTAACTATTTCGGTTCTAGTTTCTTGTTTTAAAATTATCCCATCTCTAGCGGCCTGAGCGATTTCAGAATAATCAGATAGTAAATCTATTCTTTGCTGTAATTCATACATATTGTTAGCATCAATTGAAAGTTTTCGTATAAAACTCTCCATTAACCTCCTATAGCCAATGATATCTTTTCTAAGTTTGCTTACATCAGTTTTACCTGACAATAATTTTCGTTCCTCACTATCAAATCCTTCAGTCACTATTCTTTCTAAAACTTGAAGTCCCAAACTAAGTTGTTTTCTATCAGAAGTCGATAAAGTACCTATTTTACGTGTTTTTTAACTTTTCTATCTTTTTGAGGGGGAGTAAATCTATTATTCAGTTCTTGTTCTATTTTTGAAACTATAAGTTGAACAGATATACCACTATTACTATTATATCTTTTATCCATAAACAACACCTCACTAAAATAGACAAAATATTCCATATATACATTATAACATTTTATTTAGGTAAATTCAACAGTTTATGTTAATAGAACAAGTGAATTCAATTATATTATGAAATTTAATATTTTGACAAATAAATTTGTAAATATAAAAAACATAAATATTACTCATTATCAAAATTTCTAATATTTATATAGTATATGCAAATCCTTTATGATATAATCAAGCTGTTGAGGAGGAGTAATAAATGAAGATATATATATCACATTCAAGCAGTTATGATTATATAAATAAAATTTACAATCCAATAAAAAAATCTGATTTAAGTAAAACAAACACTTGCTTTTTAGTAAAAAATATAGTATATTAAAATCTAGAAAAGAGAAATTTAGTGGATGTGTGTGTTACCTCTGAACCTCGATAAACAATCGAGAGTAAGGAGGTGAGGCTAATGGTAGGAGTATTGGCATTCCTAATTATGGGATTAATGATTTCAGTAACCATAAATATTGCCTTGCTATGTATAATCTACATACAATGGGTAAATAGACAAATATAAAAAACAACACATTTGCTTCTGCAGAGCGATGTGTTGTTATTTAAAAATTTTATTTAGGTAACCGCATTTCTGCGATTTCTCTTTTCCTATAAATATTATACACAGATAAAACGTATTTGTCAATGATTAAAAAAAGCGAGGATAAAATGGAACAGAAATATTTAGATAAATTAGAATTTAATAAAGTCCTAGAAATGTTAGAGGAGTATTCAGTAACATATTTAGGAAAAGAAATGATAAGAAATTTAAAACCATCATTTGATATAAATGAAGTACAAATAAACTTAAAAGAAACAGAACAAGCAGACATATTAACACATAGAATTGGAGGAATTCCACTAGGAGAAATAGACGATATAAATGTACACTTAAGAACACTAGAAGCAGGAGGGAATTTATCAATAAAACAATTATTAGAATTAGCAAAAGTCCTTAAAATGTCTAGGGAATTAAAAGAATACTATGAAAAAGTATCAGAAATAGAAAATGTAGATACAAACAGATTAAGGAACTATTTCTTTGATATATATAAAAATATAGTAATAGAAGACAAAATGTTCAAATCAATTATAGATGAAAACACGCTAGATGATTATGCGTCAAAAAATCTATATATAATTAGAAAAAACATAAAACAAATACAAAACGAAATAAAAAACAAACTAAATAATTACTTACATTCAAAATACTTACAAGAAGCATTTATAACAATAAGAAATGGGAGATATGTAATACCAGTAAAACAAGAATACAGAAATGAAATAAAAGGATTTGTACACGACATATCAGCAAGTGGTGCAACAGTATTTGTAGAGCCATTACCAGTATTTGAAATGAACAACAGAATAAATACCTTAAAACTAGAAGAAGCAAATGAAATTCAAAAAATACAGCAAGAACTTTCAGAAATATTCATGGGAATAACTAGAGAATTAGACACAAACATAAAAATAATTGGAAAACTAGACTTTATATTTGCAAAAGCAAAATTCGGGATAGCAAACTATGGAGTAGCACCAATAATAAATGATAAGAAAATAATAAAACTGAACAAAGCAAGACATCCATTAATAGACAAAAATAAAGTAGTACCAGTAGACATAGAAATAGGAGAAAAATATAACACTTTAGTAATAACAGGACCAAACACAGGAGGAAAAACAGTAACACTAAAAACAATAGGACTATTATCATGTATGGGAATGAGTGGACTATATATACCAGCAGGAGAAAAAAGTTCGATATATGTATTTGACAACATATTTGCAGACATAGGAGATGAGCAAAGCATAGCAGACTCATTAAGTACATTCTCATCACACATGATAAATATAGTAGACATGATGAAAAAATCAACAGAAAAAAGTTTAATACTATTAGATGAGCTATGTTCAGGAACAGATCCTTGTGAGGGAGCAAACTTAGCAATAAGTATATTAGAAGAACTAAATAGAAAACAATCAATAAATATAGTAACAACACACTACTCAGAAATAAAAAACTATGCAATAACAACAGACAACTTTGAAAATGCAAGTTCAGAATTCGATGTAGAAAACATGAAACCAACGTATAAAATATTAATGGGAGTACCAGGAAGAAGTAATGCCTTTGCAATAAGTAAACGACTAGGTCTAGAAGAACACATACTAAACAGAGCAAAAGAACTAACCAAAAAAGAAAACATTAATATAGAAGATGTATTAAAAGAAATATATTACAATAAAATATTAATTGAGGAAGAAAAAGAAAAAACAGAAAAAAACCTAAAAGAGATAGAGAGGCTAAAAAAAGAATTAGAAAGAGACAACACTGAACTAGAACTACAAGCAAAAAAAATTATAGATGATGCAAGATATGAAGCTAGAAAAATACTATTAAATGCAAAAGATCAAGCAGAAGACATTATCAAACAAATATCAGAACAGGAAGACAAAAACAAAATGAACAAAATAAAAAACAATATAAATCAAGAAATAAAAGAATTAAAAATAGAAAACAATACATTAAAATCAGACACAAAACTAGAAGACTTAAAAAAAGGAATGAAAGTATACATTGGAAGCATAAATCAGGAAGGAACAATATTAAGCCTATCAAACAAATCAAACAAGGTAAGAGTACAAATAGGAATGGCAAAAACAGACTTTCACATAGAAGACATATTCATAAAAAACAATAATTTGAATGAAGAATCTCAAGTGAAAAATGAAAAGACGAATAAAAGAGAAATAAATGTAAAAAACAATGTATCAACAGAAATAAATGTAATAGGATTAACAGTAGATGAGGCAATCCCAATAATAGACAAATATCTAGACGAATGCAGTATGACAAGCATGAAAACAACACGAATAGTACATGGAAAAGGAACAGGGAAACTAAGAAGCGGAATACAAGCATATCTAAAAACACATCCACATGTAAAAAGCTTCAGAAATGGAACCTTTGGTGAAGGGGAAATGGGAGTTACAATAGTAGAATTAAAATAATGCACATCAGGTGCACATCGGGGACGTAAAAAAATGTGCAAAAATGTTTATTACTTAACTAAAAAGTAAGTTCCAAATTTTGCACATTTTTTTACGTCCCCAATGTGCGCTAGATGAGCGTTATCTTTTTGCAAATGTATTTTTAAAGTTCTCAAAAAACTCTACAAACTTAAATTTAACCTCAAACTCAGTAGAACTACCAGAAATTAGCTCATATTCTTCATCAGATAAGCTTTCTTCCAAAGTCTCCTTAGAATCTTCAGGAACAACACCAGAAGAAACGTCAACAAAACATAAAGGAGGAAACATCACGCACCACCAGTTTTTACCCTTAGCCTCTCCAATAGAAACTCTTAAAGCATCATAATAACCAGAAGGTAAAGCTATATCTCCGTAAGCTTTGGTAGGAAAAGCAAAATTTCCAATTTCAATATTAACATTATAATCATAACCATTCTCATAAACCGTGTTTTGAGCAATAGACCTAAAATTTTCTAAATTTTCAGAAACAATTCTCATAATTTCCTCCTTTGAAGAAATCTTAGTATCCACTAAAGAATTCATATAATCTAAAATTCTATCCCTAACAATATACTTTAAATTCTGATCATCAGAAGAATCACTATTGGCAATAACATGTAACCTAAAAACAGAAGAAGAAATATTAGAGGAAACGGCAGAAACATAAGAATTAGCACAAACAATTATAAATATAGATAACAAAAATAATACTATAAAAGCAGTAAAAATATTTTTTTTCATAAAACATAATCTCCTTTCCTGATATGTAAAAAAATGTATATAATAATTATTTCCAAAAAAAGAAACAATATACAGTAAAAAAAACATTGTTGAATTGTTAAGTAAATTTATAATAATTCGTAAATATATTGTATAAAAAAATAAAATAAAAAAATATAGAAAAAAGGAGAAATAACAGTAAAAAAGTGAGATAAACATACGGAAATGTCGAAAAGAAATATATAAAAAAATAAATAAGGGCTTGACTGATAGAAATAATAGTGGTAAAATTTTCCAGTAAAACATAGGAGGGATTTCAAATGATTTTTAGAAATTGTGTGAGAAAAACATGTGGATTTTATGTGAGTGAATATCATTTGGTAACAATGTTATTACCACATATAGTAACAAAAGTAGAAAAAGGAGTTAAAATAGACACAATATTAAACAATAATATTAAGAAGGAACTAAAGGAACTTGTATCAAAATTAAATATAAATGATATAACAAAAGCAAAAGTATTAAATATAAACTGGGAAAATACAGAAGAAGGAGACTTTAGTTATATTAAAGAATATATGGAAAAAATAATAAAAACTAGCAATGATATAGAAATTATAGTAAATGGGACAAAAAAGGAAATAGATAATATAAATAAAAATATTGAATATTGGTTAGATATGAATATTGACAAAATAGAAGGAATACATATTAATATAATAAATTGCTATGAAGTATCTGAATTCAATAGTAATATAAACTCCATATTAAATGAACATGAGTATATCATAAATACATCAGGCGAATATCCAGTAGAATCAATGTTTGAGGGACATAGAAAAGAAGCAATATAAAAATAAAAAAACTTCAATGTAGTTATTATGAGAGAAAACTAAATAATATGTAATATAATAGAAAATAATGTTGACAAATTACGAAATTTGGTATACGATGACATAGCAAAACCTAAAATATTCTAACATAATAGGAGGAATGAAAATGAGCGTAAAAAAAGCCGTTATACCAATTGCTGGATTTGCCACAAGATTCTTACCTGCATGCAAATCAGTTCCTAAATGTATGTTAACAATATTGGATAAACCAATAATTCAATATATTGTTGATGAAGCTGTTGAATCAGGAATTGAAGAAATAGTAATGGTAATAGGAAGAAAGAAGGAAGTAGTTCAAGATTATTTTAAAGAAGATGAAGAATTAAAAAAGTTTTTAATCGAAAGAAATAAAGAAAAATTTTTACCATTCGTTACAAATATATCACATGGAGCAAAAATCCATTTTATAGAACAAGATGGAGGAGCAAAAGGATTAGGTCATGCGATATATCAAGCAAAAGACATAATTGGAAATGAGCCATTTGCGATTCTATATGGAGATGTTGTATTTCATGGAGAAAAGCCATGTTTAAGAGAAATAATAGAAAAGCATGAAGAATGTGGAGGATCTGTAATAGGAGTAGAAAAAGTAGACTGGAAAGATGTACCTAGATATGGAAATGTATCAGGAGTACAAATATCTGATGGTTTCTACAAAGCAGAAAAATTACAAGAAAAACCACAAATATCAGAAACAAAATCAAACTTAGCAATCTCCGATAGACATGTATTAATGCCAGAAATATTTGAATACTTAGCAAAAACAAAACCAGGTCAAGGTGGAGAAATACAAGTAACAGACGCATATAATGCAATGGTAGACACAAAAGAAGGAGTATATGCGTATGATTACAAAAGCAAGAGATTTGATTCAGGAGACAAATTAGGATTTGTAATGGCAGCAGTAGATGAAACTTTAAACAGACCAGAACTAAGAGAGCCATTCATAAAATTCTTAAAAGGATTAGATATATAATATAAAATATATAGGGCGCATTAAATTGTGCCTTAATTTAATATTGTAGGGGCGCCCTTTGGGCGTCCGTGTGAACGAAGTTCACTTTTGTTCAAAATTCATTAAATAAATATTTTTATTATTTTGAACTAATATAAAAGGAGGAAAACATGGATTTTAGAGAAAGATATGAAGAATGGTTAAATAACCCAAACTTTGGAGAAGAAGTAAAAAAAGAATTAGAAAGTATAAAAAACGATGAAAAAGAAATAGAGGACAGATTTTATAAAGATTTAGAATTTGGAACAGCCGGATTAAGAGGTGTAATCGGTTACGGAACAAACAGAATGAACAAATACACAGTAGGAAAAGCAACATTAGGACTTGCAGAATACATAATAAAGAACAATGGGCAAGACAGAGGAGTAGCAATAGCATATGATTGTAGGCACATGTCAAAGGAATTTAGTGAAGAAGTAGCACTAATATTAAACTCTAAAGGAATCAAAACATATATATTTAAAGAACTAGCACCAACTCCAGAACTATCATTTGCAGTAAGGGAATTAAAATGTATATCAGGAATAGTAATAACAGCAAGTCATAATCCACCAGAATACAATGGATATAAGGTATATTGGGAGGATGGGGCACAAATAATATCACCAATAGATAAAGGAATAATAGACAAAGTAAACAAAATTACAGACTATTCAAAAATAACAATAATGAACAAACAAGAAGCAGAAGAAAAAGGGCTATATAACATAATAGGAAAAGAAATGGATGACAGATATATAGAAGAAATAAAGAAAAACATATTAAATCTAGAATCAATAAAAGAACAAGCAGAAGAACTAAAAATAGTATATACACCATTACATGGAACAGGAGGAAAACTAGTAACAAGAGTATTATCAGAATTAGGATTTAAAAAAGTATATACAGTAGAAAAACAAATGCTACCAGATGGAGACTTTCCAACAGTAGAATATCCAAACCCAGAAGACCCAAAAGCATTTAAACTAGCAATAGAATTAGCAAAAAAGGTAGAAGCAGACATAATACTTGCAAACGATCCAGACTCAGACAGAGAAGGAATGTTTGTAAGAGACAATAAAGGAGAATATACAAGATTTAATGGAAATATGACAAGTTTACTAATAGCAGAATATATATTTTCACAAATGAAGCAAAAAAATATAATGCCAGAAAATGGAGCAATGATAAAAACAATAGTATCCTCAAATTTAGCAGAAGCAATTGCAAAAGAATACAAACTAAAATTATTCAAAACACTAACAGGCTTTAAACACATGGCAAAAATAATGAGAGAAAACGAAACTGATAATAAATATAAAATATTATTTTCTTATGAAGAAAGCTTTGGATGTATAATAGGAACACATGTAAGAGATAAAGACGGAATAGTAGCAATAATGAGCCTTTGCGAACTATCTGCATTCTACAAAAACAAAGGAATAAGTATATATGATCAAATGCAAAATATCTATCAAAAATATGGATACTACCTAGAAGATCAATATACAATAACAAAAAAAGGAGCAGAAGGAGCAATAAAGATAAAAGAAACAATGGAAAAAATAAGAAACAAATTACCAAAACAAATAGGAAATCACAATATAATATCAATATCTGATTACGAACTAATGAAATATAAAAACTTAAAAACAGGGGAAGAAAAAGCTACAGAACTACCAAAATCAAATGTAATATACTATGAACTAGAAAATGACAACTGGTGTTGTATACGTCCATCAGGAACAGAACCAAAAATAAAAATGTACTTCGGAATAAAAGCAAACAGCAATGAAGAAGCACAAAAAGAATTAGAAGAATTAAAAAATGCAATGATAAAAATAACCACTTGAACTTGAGAACTTTAGAGAACATCCCTAAAGTTCCTTTTTATTGTGTAATGCCCCCTGTATAACAGGGGGCATTATAACCATACTTACCAAGAATGGTTATGAAAATTATTTTGTTAATAACGCTTTAATTGCTCCCCTACAACCAGAAAATCCTGGATTTTGTGCTATTTGGAATTGTAAGGATTCCTTCGACAAACAAACAGCAATATGTTCATTTGAAGTTCCTCCACCTGCTAAAAACAGGCTTTGTGCATTAGTAAGTGTCATTAACTTTTTGCAGAGCTTAGCAATTAGCTTTGCAGCTTTTTGGAGTTTTGCATCTGTTCTTTTTTTCGGGCACAACTGAGAGTGTAATATTCCATTAATTAGTGACAAAATCACAAATCCTTTGAAGGAGTCCTGTTCAAACGGATAGGCACCTATATAAGAACCAACCGTAATTGTAAGAACTTCATTCTTGGACATACCAGAGTCCCAAAATACAGCTTCAGCATCATTCAAAATACAGACTCGCTGAACTCCTAAAGCTTTAAAATCTTCTGGGTTCAGCCCTATTAGTGCAGGTTGTCCCCAGTAAAACTTTAGCCGATTATCTTTGACAGTACCTGCACAAGCTACTGCAATACTGTCAAAGTGCATTTGGTATTCCTCGCTAATACTTTTAACAGTATCAACGAGGTATTTCTTTGATATGCTCCAGATATTGTGAAGAATTACACGTTGTACTCCGACTCCAGATTCTGAGTATAACTTCAAACTCCGTGCTCCAATGTCAAGTGCTAAAATATTTTCCATAAGCTTCTCCTTTCAAGGTTGATAATTAAATTATACTAAATTTCTAGAGAAAAGTCAAAATTATGTAAATTGACAACGATAGTACAAAAATACCCTGAATAAATTACACAGCAATTTCATCGAATATTACAACCTTGTGATAAATGATGAAATTGTCATGAATAAATTAAACAACCTCTTGAAAATAAAAAGAAAATATAATATAATAGGCAAGTAAATGTGCTCATAGCTTAGCTGGATAGAGCAGTTGCCTCCTAAGCAACCGATGGCCGTTCGAGTCGGCCTGGGCACACCAAATGTGCGACTTTAGCAAGTCGCAGTGAAAAATTAATAGTGAATAGTGTAGGGGCGAGCATTGCTCGTATGTGCTAACAGAGGAATAAACATATAAAAAGGAGAATTCATGGAAGAAAAAGATAAATTCATGAAAGAAGCAATAAAGGAAGCTAGAAAAGCTTATGGAAAACTAGAAGTGCCAATAGGAGCAGTAATAGTAAAAAATGGAAAAATAATAGCAAGAGGACACAATCAAAAAGAAGAGAAGGCAGACACGACAATGCACGCAGAAATAATAGCAATAAAAAAAGCCAGTAAAAAAATAGGAGCATGGAGACTAAATGGATGTGAAATGTATGTAACATTAGAACCATGTCCAATGTGTGCAGGGGCAATAATAAATGCAAGACTAGACAAAATATATATAGGAACAATGGACGAAAAAAACGGTGCATGTGGTTCAGTAACAAATGTATTAGAAGAATACAAGCAAAATTATAGTGTGCAGAAAGAAGAAGGTATCTACCAAAAAGAATGCGAAGAAATAATAAAAAAATTTTTTAAAGAGTTAAGACAGAAAAAATAAACAAAGGAGACAGAAGTATATGCAAGACCAAATAATAAAAAAAATAATACGTATATTCATTACAATACTTATAACCATACTAATAGCAACAATAATAGCATTATTAATATTAAAATATAATGTAGAAGGAGAAGACAATGTGCCATTTGAACTATCAAAAATAATGGTAATAAGTACAGGAGAAGGAAAAGACCTACAAGAAGAACAAACTGAAAACAAATGGAATTTAGAAATTTTGCAAAATAATGATATATACCTAGAAATATCAAAAAACAAAAACTATGAAGAAATAGAAATAATAGACAAAATAATAATAGACAATTTACAAGTAGTAGAAGCACCAAACATTGGTACAATAAAACTATATAAGCCTACACAAAAGGAAAATGTAACATATGAAAACAATGAAGAAAATGAAATAAAAGAGAAATTAGAATATACTGGAAAAGAAAGCACTAGTATAAAAAATTTAGAAATCGCTAATCAAGGAGGTCTAATATTATTTAGATATGCAATAGAAGACTTAGGGATATATACATCAGATGCTGATGAAGTAAAGCATGATGGAACCCTTCTTAAAGCACAAAACATAGAATATAAAGACCTACAATGTAAAATATCTTTTGATATATCAATAAAATTGAAATCAGATATGATATATACAGGGACAGTAACATTAGACTTGCCAACAGGAAATATAATAGAAGAAGGAACTTCTCATTATGAAAAGACAGACTTAAAAGAAATAATTTTTAGAAGAAATTTAAGGTAAAAACATTGAAAAAAAAATAAATAAGTTGTATAATAATATAAGTTAAAAATCTAACTCTTGTATGGAGAGTAGATTTCAATAAAAAGCTATGAATCTCGTCAGGTTCGGAAGAAAGCAGCGATAAGTAGTGCATTTATGTGAAGTGTACTTTCCTTAGAGGAGTTAGATTTTATTTATATTCTAGTAAAGTTATCATGGTATGATAACTTTACGTAGAAGATAATTATGGCGGAATTTAGATTTTGTAGCAGTTTCCACCGCATACAAAATCTTAGTTACGGTTTTATATTAAAAAGGGGGCAAATATGGCATACACAGCATTATATAGAGCATTTAGGCCAAAAACCTTCGCAGAAGTAGTTGGACAAGAACACATAAAAACAACATTAAAAAATCAAATAAGAACAGGAAGAGTAGGACATGCTTATCTATTAAATGGAACAAGAGGAACAGGAAAAACATCAATAGCAAAAATACTAGCAAGAGCTGTAAACTGTGAAAACCCTAAAGGGGGAGAACCATGCAATGAATGTGAGATATGTAAAGCAATATTAGAAGGTTCACTAACAGATGTAGTAGAAATGGATGCAGCCTCAAACAACAGTGTAGAAGACATAAGAGAAATAAGAAATGAAGTGAACTTTCTACCAACCCGAGCAAAATACAGAATATACATAATAGATGAAGTACACATGTTATCAACAGGAGCATTCAATGCACTATTAAAAACTTTAGAAGAACCACCAGAGCATGTAAAATTTATACTAGCAACAACAGAACCGCAAAAATTACCAGCAACAATACTTTCAAGGTGTCAAAGATTTGACTTTAAAAAAATACCAAATGAAGACATAGCCAAAAGACTAAAATTAGTATGTGAAAAGAACAAAGTTGAAATAAACGAAGACGCTTTAAACCTAATAGCAGTATTATCAGAAGGAGCAATGAGAGACGCCTTAAGCATTTTAGAAAGATGTATACAAGATGGAGAAAGTAAAATTGACATAGATAAAATAAAAGACTTAGTAGGTATTCCCAAATTAACCTATATAAATAATACAGTTGAAGCGATAATAGACAGTAATGTAGAAAAAGCAATAGAAGAAATAGACAATGTCATAAATGAAGGAAAAGACTTAACCAATTTCTTATGGGAAATGATAAAATACACAAAAGACATATTAGTCACGAAAATAGGAAAAAAATTGCAAATATACAGCAATGAGGAAATAGAACAAATTAAAAAAATAGCAGATAGAACATCAAAAGATAGACTATTAAATATAATATTAAAACTTTCAGAAATGGAAAACAAGGTAAAACAATCCTCACAAAAGATAATAATTTTTCAAACAGGAATAATAAATTTATGCGTAAATGAAGAAACAAAAAGTTTAGAAGAAAGAATAAAAGCACTAGAAAACAAAATTCAAAATAGAATTGCAAATAGTATTACCACAATTCCAATAAAAACTAATTTAAATAAGGAAAAAGATACTGCAAAAAATAATATACAAGCAAAAACAAATACAGAAATAGATAAAAGTCCCAGTGTAGGGGAGATTAGTAATCGCCCGTTTACTGTAAAAGAAGAAAGACAAAAAAAAGATATAGAACCAAATATTCAGACATCAAATTTAAAATCACAAGAATTTTGGCCAAACATATTACAACAATTAAAACAGAATGGAAAATTGATGTTATATGCAAATTTAATAAACTCCAGGGCAGTTGAACTAAATGATATGACAATAGGAATAGAATTTTCAAGTAAACTAAATGACTTTAGAAGACAATTATTAGAGAAAAATGAAAATTTACAAGAAGTAGAAAAATTAGTATCAATAGCTTGTGGCAAAGAAATGCAGATAAAATATCTTGATAAACCAAAAAGTAAACCTGAAAAAAATATAAAAATGCAAGAAACCCAAACGGAACAAACAAAAAATGAAATGAATAAAGAAAAAAGTAATAGCATAAATTCATTAGAAGATTTAGCAGATTTAGGAATAGACATAAACTATATAGATGAATAGAGTATGGAAAATTGAGTGTAGGGGCGATTATTAATCGACCGTGAGAGCAATAATTCTAATGAATACAGGGAAGTGTAACACAATTTATTAAAAGCTTCCACAAAATATAAGAAAGGATGATAAAAATGGCAAAGCGAGGGGGATTTCCAGGAGGAATGAAAGGACTTGGAGGAATGAACATCAATCAACTGATGAAAGAAGCAAAAAAAATGCAAGCAGACGTTGAAAAATCACAAGAAGAATTAGTAGTAAAAGAATTTTCAGCAACAGCAGGTGGAGGAGCAATAGAAGTAACTGTAACAGGAGCAAAAGCATTAAAATCAATAAAAATAAAACAAGATGTAGTTGACCCAGAAGATGTAGAAATGTTACAAGACTTAATACTAACTTGTGTAAATGAAGCATTGAGAAAAGTAGATGAGGCACAGAATATAGCACTAGGTAAGTATAATATTCCGGGGTTGATGTAAATGTCATATTATTCACCATCAATAGAAAAACTAATAGAAAGTTTTGCAAGACTACCAAGCATAGGAAACAAAACAGCAGCAAGATTGGCATTTCACATGTTAAACTCAAGTGAAGAAGAGACCCAAGAATTCATAAACTCAATATTAAATGCAAAAAAGAACTTGAAATATTGTTCAAAATGTTATAATATATCAGATACAGATCCATGTCCAATATGTGGAAATGAAAAAAGAAATCATACAGTAATATGTGTAGTAGAAGATGTAAGAGACATAATTGCAATGGAAAGAACACATGAATTTAAAGGAGTATATCATGTATTACATGGCTCAATTTCACCAATGAATGGAATTGGACCAGAAGACATAAAAATAAAAGAACTATTAAATAGACTAGCAGGAGAAGAAAAAATAGAAGAAGTAATAATAGCGACAAACCCAAGAGTAGAAGGGGAAGCAACAGCAATGTATTTATCAAAATTAATCAAGCCATTTGGAATAAAAGTAACAAGAATAGCACATGGAGTTCCAGTTGGAGGAGATATAGAATACGCAGATGAAATAACGTTAACAAAAGCACTTGAAGGGAGAAGAGAAATATGATAAGAAGAGCACTGGTAGCAGTCAGAGCATCAGTAAAATTCATAACTATTTTCATTATAGCAGCATTATTAATAATAGGAATGGTAATATTTTTATACAAACCAATATATGAAGTATACTTAAATGGAGAATTTGTAGGTTACAGTGAGGATAAACAAAAGTTACAATCAAGAATAGTTGCATATCAAGACAAAGGAGAAGAAGGACAAGAACACGTTGCATTTGTACAATTAGAAAGTATGCCAACATACGAACTATGCTTATTAAAAAAAGACATAGTAACAAACGATGAAGAAATATTCAATATGATAAAAGAAACGGGAACTACATATTACAAATATTATGCAATAGCAGTAAACAATGAAGAACAATTAAATCTATTAACTTTCCAAGAAGCACAAACAGCAGTTAACGAATTAAAACAAAAAAATAGTTCGAATGCAGATAGCTTATCAATAATAGAAAAATATGATGTAGAAATGGGAGAATTAAAGCAAACAGAAGAAGCTATAGCAACTTTATATCAACAAAAGAAAGTAGCTGGTAAAGTTACAATTTCATCAAAAAATACTAGTAAGCCAACAGCTGGGTCATCAACAGGACCAAAAATAGGAATGTCATTTAGATATCCAGTAGCCTCACCTCGTATATCATCAAGATATGGAAGAAGATGGGGAAGACTACATGGAGGACTAGACTTTTCACTTCCAGTAGGAAACAATATATATGCTTCAGCACCTGGAACAGTAACATATTCGGGATGGAACTCAGGAGGATATGGATATTTAGTAATAATATCACATGGTAATGGAGTTCAAACTTATTATGGACACAATAGTTCATTAACATGTTCAGTAGGACAAACAGTATCAGCAGGAGATATAATAGCAAAATCAGGAAACACAGGACGTTCAACAGGACCACACTGCCATTTTGAAATAAGGGTAAATGGAGTAACATATAATCCAGAGATATATCTATAAAATATAAAAGACACATATTACATATGTGTCTTTTATATTTTAATCTCTCACCATTCACCTCTCAATTTTCACTTCTCAAACAAAATATCGCAAATCTCCTTAGTAGAATTACGTTTGGCATACTTATTCACATTCTGCTTTAAACTACCAAAAATATCTTTATTATTAATCACCTTAAAAATAACACCCAAAGGATTATCATCATCCTTAATCCAATAAGCCAAATTTGAATTCTCCAAAAATTCAGCATTCTGTTCCTCTTGACCAGGAATAGGATTAATAACAATCATAGGCAATCCACAAGCAAGACACTCTGAAGTAGTTAGACCACCAGGTTTAGAAATAACAATATCAGAAATATGCATAAGTTCAGGAACTTTATCTGTAAACTCTAAAACCTTTATATCATCTTTCCTCTTATACTTTTTGACAGTATCATTAAAAGCATCAAACATTTTTTTATTTTTACCAGCAATAGCAACAACTTGCACATTATCCATATATCTAGCAATATCTTCTAAAATTTTATATGTATTCTTTTTACCCAAACCAAATCTACCTCCAGCAAAAAATAGAATAGTAAATTTATCTTTAGATAAATTAAAATTATTCAATAAGGAATTTTTATCATAATCCAAGAAAAAACGATTAGATAAAGGAATACCAGTAGCGAAAACCTTTTTTTCGGGAATTTCTTTACTAACAATTAAGTCTTTCATAGCCTCATGAGCAACAAAGAAATAGCTTATATATTCAGAACCAACTAGCCATTGGTCATGAGGAGCAAAATCAGTCATTACAGTAGCAAGTTTTACTCTAGGTAATTTATTTTTTTTCTTTAGGTAAGCACACATCTGAGAAGAAAAAGGATGAGTAGAAATAATATAATCTGGTTTATATCTTTTAATCAAAAAATGCAATTTAATAGCTAAAAGTTTATTAGAATCAATACTAAAACGAGCAAGAGCACCTTTTTCGGACTTCATATAAACAGTACCCCAAAGATAAGGGACTTTTTTAGCCATTTCTTCATAAGCAGTAGTAGTAAGTTTATCAATAGTAACATTCAAATAATTCATAAAATCAATAGCAATAGGTTCAATATTAGGATAATATTTCTCAATACACTCCTTAAGGGAATTAGCAGCACTAATATGTCCACCACCATAGCAAGCATACAAAATTAAAGCCTTTTTCATTAAAAATCAAATCCTTTCTGGAAAATGGAACCGTTCTATTTTCCACTTTTTTGGTAATATGGGACACTCCCATTTTCTAGTTTATTGTTTTATTTAGTTAATGATGAGTTTTCTTGTATAGGGATTAATCTAGTTTTCGTAGTATTAATAAATGCACATTTATGCTCTATTTCAAATCTTTCTGTATCTGTATTTAAATCATATTTTATGTACAAATTTGGAACAAACTCATACTTATCACTTTCAAAATTTCCATATGATGTATCACTTTCTGTATAACTACCGCTTAAGCATATTGTATAAAAGCCTCCATCTATCACAGGAACCAACATCAATTTCTTTGGCAATATAGATATTACTAAATATTGGCGGTTCCTTCATATCTATTTCTGTTGACTTAATTTTTATTTTATTATAAAAATCTTGCAATATAGCAGTATTAAAATATTGTTTCAATGCTATATTAATACACTTATCAATATCAGTATCTTTATTTATAACCATTAATCTAATAGGTTTTTCATTTTTATAAAAAACGATAGCTGAATGTTTATTACTTATATTAATGTTAGGATTATTAACTGTTATTGTACAATTACAATTTTTTATTATTTTATATTCATCAAATGCTATTTTATTGTTCTCAAACCCATCCACAAAAGCACCATTAAAACATTCATATTGGTTTTCGTATTGTTCTGTCCATAAATCTATACTATTTATAATTTGCATTTATATCACCTCTTATATATTTAATTTATATCACAAATTAGTAAATTTTCATAGTACTTTACAAATATTTTATGCACATTGGGGACGTAAAAAAGTAGTTACTGGATAATGGTTTTAATCACATAAATTTTTGTCTGTTGAGATGATAAATTTTTAGGTAATATTTAAAATTGTAGAGAAGATGTAGGGGCGCA
>JAAWHY010000100.1 GCA_022795675.1 Clostridia bacterium | reverse complement strand
ACCAAGTATCAAAGGCTCTAGAAGAATATAAAAAGAAATCAGAGTATCTTCGTATTTTAAAAAAAGAAGAAAAAATATTAAAGGAAGTATTAGACAATTTAAAAAGAATTGAAGCAGAAAGAGAAAAGGAATATTTATTGAAGCAAAATCAAGTAGCAACATATTTAAAATGTAGAAAAACTTTCTTTGGAAAAGTTAGATATTTTTTTAAAGGAAAATTGAAAGATGAAATAAATAATAGATTAGAATTACCAGAGCCGAAAATTGAAGTAAATGAAGAAGAAATCAAGAGAGAATATGAAAGAGATTTTTATACAATTGAAGATTTAATAAAATTGTGTAAAGAATTAAATGAGATTTCTAATACAGTTAAAAATATAAAAATGGATAAAACAGCTTTGGAGATAAAAAATAATCAATTAAAAGTTAAAATAAATAATGCTACGAAATTTATAGAAGAAATAGATAGCCATAGGAAGAGTATTTTTGAGTTTTGGAGATTTGCTAATAAAGATAATGGATTAGCACTTGAAAGTGGAACGATACAGGAAGAGAAAGAGGAAAAAAATAAAATTTCAGAACCATATTTTGATTATGCAGATGACAAAGAAGAAATTGCTATAAAAATTGATGCATTACAAAGAAAAATACTTTCAAAAGAAGATACAGACAATATATTTTTATCTGTAACAAGATTTTTAAATGCTTTAAATTCTATTAAAAGTGGTAAGCAATATAATTTTACTGCAGAATTAGAAGATATAAAAAATGATTTGAGAAGTCTTGAATTATTATTTGGGAAAGAAGAATTTGATATATTTGGAGGTTCAGTAGAAGACAAAACTAAAGTAAATATAATAAAAAATAAAAAACATAGGGAGAATAAAAAAGAAGAATATAAGATACTAAAAATTAATAAAGAAACTGATACAATAGACTTTGTATCACAACTTCATGGTATAATTAATTCACTAGACAAAATTTATGAAAAGAATAATTTAGGTATAAAATTAAATGCATATCAAGTATCAGAAAAATCATTAAACATTGAAGGTTATGGAATTTTTAACATTAATCCAGAAAACGCATTACGAAAAATAAAAGATGAACCTATAATTAATTTATATACCATACATTTAAAATCTACAAGTCCAGCAATTGGTTTGTCTAATATAATTTATTATGATAATTTTAATAAAACTCTACCTATTGGAATGGATATAGCAGATGAGATATTATTAGATATTAGTAAATTAGATTTAGAATTAAAAAGACAGAGATTATTTAGAATAAATATAATAAATGATAAGCAAGATGTAAAAACAAAAACAATATGTGCATATGAATATGAAATTAGAGAGAATTAAAACCCGAAAGGAGAATGACTTTTATGAAAAAGAGAAGAAGACCAAACTTTTTGGCAATATTCTTATTCCTTTGTATTTTGATAGGTATTTTTATACTTGTTTCATATTTATATAATAAAGAACAGAAAAGAAAAATTTTATCAAGTGTAGAAAATGAAATAATGGAAGTTAATAACTATTATTTATATGGGACACATTTTAATGTTGAAGGTAGAATAAATGGAATATCATTAAATAATATAAAAGATGTTAAATTTACATTGGTAGATATTTCACAAAAGGAAAAAGAGTATGATGCGATATATGAAATAGAAGGAAATGAATTAAATATTGCAACATCAAAACTTATAAATGAAGGAATATATTTAGAAGATATTAAAAGCGGAAAATACTTTTTGTTTTTAAAAATAAAATATTCAAATAGTGAAATAAAATACTATTCCATGAGAAATAATACTAATTATCAAGACTTAGAATATTATACAATTACAAAAAATAAAACAAATAAAAAGATAGATATAGGATTTGATAATTTTAAATCAGATGATAAAGATAAGCCTTATATTAGATTTAATATTGCAAAGACAAAATTACCTACAAGTGTTTATGATATTTCTATTGATCCAGGACATGGGGGAAGTGACCCAGGGGCAATTTCAGGACAGTATAGAGAAGCTGAAATAGCAATGAAATACTGTGCAGAATTAAAAGAGAAATTAGAAGATTTAGGATTAAAAGTTATATTAACAAGAGATGGAACAGAGGATACATCACAAACTAGCAAATTTGGCGTTTATAGTGTATATGATTTTGAAGGAAGAGTTAATATTGTAGGTAGAGCTAAAGTAAAATATAATTTTTCAGTTCATGTTAATAGTTTTGATACTAATACATTAAGGGGTACAGAAATATATGCTCCATCAAATGCATCTTTAGAAATTGCACAATCATTAGCTGATAATATTGTAAAAAAAGCCAATACTACATATTCCACAAGAAATACAGATAAAGTATCAGATGGTGTTTATGTTAGAACATTTACAGATGCTGAAATCATAGAATCAGCTGAGACTGCTCAGAAAAAAGGATTTGAACCATATGATATAACAACATCAACTCCATATTTGTATATGATAAGAGAAGTTGGAGGTAAAACAACAGGAGCATATATTGATGGAAGAAACAAAGGGCTTGGAACTAATATGTATTATAATTCAAATATAGGGGTTGAAAGTTATTTAATAGAATTAGGATATATAATAAATAAAACAGACTTAAATAATATGCTAAATAATCAAACATCATATGTTGACGCTATATCAAAATCTATACAAGAAAACATCTGCAAAGAATAAAAACAATATAATTTACACATAATAATAACAAATAAAAACAATATATGTTTTGTTTTAAGAAAGGATTTGATATTATTATGAAGGTTAAAGAATGTATGACGAATTCAGTATGTAATTGTACTCCAGAAACAACAATACAAGATGTAGCAAAGAAAATGTGCTCAAACCATATAGGTTGTTTACCTGTATGCGATAATACAAATAATATTGTAGGTTTAATAACTGATAGAGATATTGTATTAAGAAGTGTTGCATGTGGAAAAGATTCAAAAACTACACCAATAAGTGAAATAATGACTACAAATGTTTGTTGTTGTGATAGTAATGATGAAGTAAATGAAGCAGAAAAATTAATGGGGACAATGCAAATAAAGAGAATACCTGTATTAGACAACAATAAAGTAGTTGGAATGTTAACAGTTGGAAATTTAGTAAATGACTCAAAAGTGACAAGCATAGAAGTATCGAATACTGTGGAAAATATATGTCATTGTGGACCAAATGCTAAAAATAATGAATAAATTTAATAG
This sequence comes from Clostridia bacterium, assembly GCA_022795675.1. Classification (GTDB taxonomy): domain Bacteria; phylum Bacillota; class Clostridia; order TANB77; family CAG-508; genus CAKPSH01. The sequence continues at coordinate 902 of JAAWHY010000100.1, read as the reverse complement.
CACGGAAATATCCGTGCTATTAATATATAAATATCTTGAAAAAAATAAATAAATAATATATGATATTATTGTAAGATTAAAAAAATTTTTTATAATTTAGTTTGTATTTTAGGAAGGAATATAAAAAATGGATATGTTTGATAAAACAATAAAACAAATAAAAAATAAAAGAATAATATTAGCAATACTTGTACTAATAATTGCATGTATTATATTAGTACTTGCAATAATACAATTGTTACCAAAAGAAATTGAATATATAGAATTTAAAAAAGATAAAAAATTAGGTAATTATGCAAAAACAACAGTATATTACTTAATGGGACCATTAGTACAAGTTAAAGCCTCAAAAGATGGCACTATTTCAGGTTATTATGTAGCAGTTGGAGAAGAAAATGACATGTTTATTATAAGACTAAAAGAGGATAATATAGAAATACCAATACTTGGAAAAGATATAGATGATAATTCAGTAAAATCATTAGAAGGAAGAGAAATATTAGGTAATGTTCAATTAAGTTCTTCTAGTCTGAAAAACGCATTAAACAAAAGTTTAAATTCTATATTTAATGAAGAAATTGCAAATAACAACAATTTTGAAAAGGTATTTGGAGGGTATTATTTAGATACTATTATAAAGGTAAAAAATAATACAATTGAATTATTTATATTATCTATATTTTTTGCAATAGTGGGATGTATCTTCTTATTAATAAATAAACGTATAAGAAAAAATGTAGATAGAAGCCTTAATGAATTAAAGGCAAAAGGAAAATTAGATGATGTTATAGAAGAATTTGAAAGTGGACAATTAATAAGCTATAAAAAGTTAAAAGTCTATTTATCTCCTAATTACATATTTAGTTATAGTATGGGAATTGATATTATTGCTTTTAAAGATA
>JAAWHY010000099.1 GCA_022795675.1 Clostridia bacterium | reverse complement strand
CAATCTATCAAAAATCGCATGTGAATTATAGTGAATTACTCCAACTCGCAAAGGGCTGGGGTAATTTTATATCTGACCGCATCATTATTTGGCGGTTACGATTTATTGAAAAATTTATATGGCTCACCGCGTCCTATTCCAAAATATATTTGCGATGATAACACCCCCTATGGGAAAGCAGATTACGATTGGGAATATGGCAAAAAATTTTGGATATAGGAAAACAAACAATGATAACAAAAACAATAGAACTTGGAAAAATTTCAGAAATAGATTTGAAGTATGTTGTAATTTGTGTACGTTCCAAGGGAAAGTGGATTTTCTCAAGACATAAAAAAAGAAATACTTGGGACATACCAGGCGGACATATTGTGCCGGGAGAATCGGCATTAAAAGCCGCAAAAAGAGAATTATTTGAAGAAACAGGTCTCAGATCAAAAAAATTAATTCCAGTTTGCGATTATTATGCAGAACAATCTCCGTTTGATTATGCATATGGGCGTTTATTTTATTATACAACAGACGAATTTTCCATTCCTCCAAAAGAATTTGAAATGGCAGAAACAAGGTTATTTTCAAATATTCCCTTAAATTTAACACATAAAGAAATACATAACTTATTATATTTAAAAACTTTAGAATATATTTCTGGAACATAAAGTAAATAAGAATGAACTATCACGGAAATACCTTGTACAAACACGAAAACTCCGAGCAGTTTTCGTGTTTGTACAAGGGTTTTGCCTGCGAGTATATACTATCAGGCAAAAGAGCCCCGGAACAAAAGTTCGCACCCTGACAAACGTAAAAATGCCTTTAAAAGCACACGGAAATAATGTAACTCTGAAAGCTATGTAGTGCCAAAAGTGGCGGATTTACGGGCTTTGCAGGCTTTCCGTGTCCGTATCTGCCGGGGGAAGGAGACACCGTTAGGGGTAAAGGTTATCGCACTTATTCTCCATCCTTTATTCTTTACCTATTACTTTTCCAATTTTTAGTAAAAAGCAGTTTATCTTTTGAAAGTTGCAATACCTTATGCCTATTTATAATTTGTGCTGCCCTCTTATCATATGAACTTAATTTATCAATAGAAATAAATATCTGTTTTTTACTTTGGCTATAAATTGATATGATATTTTCTAATGCCACATTTTCAATATTCTTCAAAAGAGGTAAATCATGTGCAATAGCTGGCAAACAAGTTAACTCTAATAATGAAATATCAAAAGATATTAAGTTAGCAAATGCCGTGCCCGTTCCTGTATCACCCGCAGTATTGAAAGAATATTTATTTCCATGAATACTCAATGTTGGCGCTCTTCTCCCATCAAGATATATTTCTTTATTTAGTTCATGCATTTTAATATTGATTTCACTGCATATTTCATCTAATGCATTTTCCTTCAGTTCGCTCAAATCTTTATTAGCCTGTGTTATAGATTCCTCATATTGTTTCTTTTTTGTATAAAAGCCATTTTCATCATTAAGGCGTTTAATTTGTGCGACTAAATCTACAACTTCATCAACCGCTAGCTTGGGAGCTTCCTTAATGGATAACCTTTGCTCAATTTCCCGATTTATTTCTTCAATTCGATTATTAACTTCTTCTATCTGTAATTTTAACTCCTTCTCTACAGCTACAAGTTCATCTTTTACTATTTGCGTTATATTTTTATGAAAATTTTCTACCTTATTAATTTGTTCTATGTTAAAATTAGGAAAATAATATATAAATTGCTCTAACTCTTTTGTTATTTTAACGGGCTTATTCATTACATTATTTTGTGTCCTTAACAATCTACTTCGGTATGAATTTAGTTCAACGTTTAATTGACTTTTTTCACGTTTCAAATTTAATATTTCTTTTGAAACCATTGATTCCAAATCTGTAGAAGTTGTCACAATCTCTCTCTTTATTTTTTCTAATTGCGTTTCTAATTCCTTTATCTTCTTCTCATTTTTATTAAATAAACTCTTTGTGCTTATACTTGGTAAAAACTCCTTTTTAGCAGCATCTACTAAGGTTGATTTGTCCTCCTTTAAATTCTCAATTTGTTCTTGATATTCTTTTAAAGTTTTATATTTGTCAAACAATTTTAATAGAGCCAATATAGATTTAGGTGCTGTTTCTTTTTCAAAATATTGAATAGGCTTTCTTTCGTTTAAATTTTCTTTTCCATATATCCTAAAGTATCTACCGACAATGCTTCTAAAAGATAAGGATTCTAATTGGCAATTATATTTTTCTTGTAACCATGCAGTAAATTCTTCAACTTGAATATTTTGGGTGACTTTAAATTTATCATCACAAATGGATACATATCTATATTCATTAGTACTTCTTATAAAATAATAGTCAACATTTTCAAATTCATAAATAAGTTTGAAGATGTGATGCCCTAAATTATCTATTACATCATGATTTTTGCTAATGTAATCATCTCCACCAAAAGCAAAATCAATAATCATAAGCATTGTTGATTTGCCAATTGAATTGGAAGCAATGTCATCTCCCACAATAGCATTTAATCCTTCATAAAATGTAATTTCTTTTTCCAAAAATATATCACAAATTATTTTCTTCAACATACTGTATCACCTGTAATTCCTCATTATATTTTATCTTATTCAAAACATATAAGACATCCAAAGCCAACATATATTCATTCAAATCTTCAAAATGACTTTCTGTTTCTTCATACAATTTTATTACTGAATAGTCAGAATGACATATCTTTTCTAAAATATATATTGTTTTTGCCAAAACAGAATCCTGAAAACGTATTAATTTGTTAGGTAAAATCACGAAAACACCTCACAATCTTGAATAAAAAAAGCTATAACTATTTCACAGGCTCTCTTTGAATACGAATTTGTTTTCTCATTTAACCAATCAACTAAAGAAGCATAAACAAATTCTTGATTAGGATTAATCTGCATAGTCTTACAATAAAAACCTTTTATCTGCGCTGCTAAAGTATCAAATTTGTATGGTGTAACTTTATCCATTTCAATAAAAATTTTATGAATATAATCAAAATAATCTACTACATCATTTTTGATAGTACGCTTTATTGCAAAAGGTAATGTTTCATTTGCTTTTTGCTCTATTTTCAGAGATTCATAACTTAATCGTACCAATTCCTCTTCCAAGGATTCATCGTTTAAATTCTTTAGTATTTCTGCTATTTCTTCCTCTACGTTAAAAAGTGCATATGTATTCTTCAACTTTGCATCTTGTAATAATTTCTTTTTTAGCCTTACCCATGAGCGATACTCTTCTACAGTTCGAGGCGTGTCAAATTTCTTATGACATATCCTACATACTGCAATTACATTGTCTAAACTGTTAATATCCTCGCTTAAATATTCTTCGTTTTTTAACAATTCAGTTTCTTCTGGTAACGGGTTTGCAGGATATATATGTGCTACTTCAAACATCTTTATAATTTGCCTTTTTTTCGTATGTGTCAAGGACTTTCCACAAATTGGGCATCTGCCATTAACCTCATTATACAATACCATTTTTTCATTATCAGAAAAAATCCTTCGATTATCTCCCATGTTCATCACCTGTATTTAAAATACTAACTTCTCATAAAGAATATATTTCTATATAACACTCACCAAATAATCTACATACTTCATTAATTTACTATAACATAAATTTATGTCTAATAAAAGATAAAACCATAAAACTTGTTCTTCGGAATTCATTTAAAAATTTTGTATACAAACAGGCAAAACTCCTAACTATCACGAAAACTCCATGCAGTTTCCATGTTTGTATCATATCCCCCGTTTTTCAACAGCATTTTCCGTCAAGCCAATACACCTTTCAGTCAAAACCGACAATACCCTACACCCTTTTACCTTTCCGCTTTATACTATCACGGAAACCCCTGACTTTTGCGTGAAAGTATACTTTTGCCTGATAGTACGATTTTTCTACCTATCGCCACCTTAAAAGCGGCATCTAAAAACACGAAAAACGGGGTTCACCACCCACCGTGATGAACCCCACCAAACCTAAAAAACCTTTATTTTAAGCCATTCTTCAATACTTTTGCCTGCAAGTACCCAAAATCCTATGGCATTATTTTTTTATAGCCGCCTGTGTTGCTGTTAGATTATGATGACTTTTACCCCTGGGGTAAATGATTTACCCCTTTTACCCCACCTATGAGGAATTTACCCCACCCCAT
>JAAWHY010000098.1 GCA_022795675.1 Clostridia bacterium | reverse complement strand
TGCGCCCCTACATCTTCTCTACAATTTTAAATATTACCTAAAAATTTATCATCTCAACAGACAAAAATTTATGTGATTAAAACCATTATCCAGTAACTAAATAACCATAAAATTTAAAAAAACCCTTGTTAAAAAAATAATATTATGATATAAAGTATGTGAAAGGTGTGACAATCATGGAATTAGATATTGTAAATGAAAATAGAAGAACAGTATTAATAGTAGATGACGAAAAACCAATCGTAGATATATTAGAATATAATTTAAAGAAAGAAGGGTATAATACTCTAATAGCAAATGATGGAGTGGAAGCTGTAAATATTGCTTTGGAACAAAGACCTAATATAATATTATTAGATATAATGTTACCAAAGATGGATGGACTTACAGTTTGCAAAAAAGTTAGGACAGCCTTAAATATTCCAATAATAATGCTAACTGCAAAGGAAGAAGAAATTGATAAAATATTAGGACTTGAACTTGGTGCAGATGACTATGTTACAAAGCCATTTAGTGTAAGAGAACTAATAGCAAGAATAAAGGCAAATCTTAGAAAATATGAATTGTCACAAGGAATGTCAGGTGAAGCGGAAATAAAAGACAATGACAGAAAAATAACAATTGGTGATTTGCAATTAGACTTAGATAAATTTGAAGTAAAAGTCAGAGGAAAGAAAGTAGACTTAACTGTAAGAGAATTTGAAGTATTAAGATACCTAGCCAATCAACCAGGGCAAGTAGTTTCAAGAGAGTTATTACTTGAAAAAGTATGGGGATATGAATACTTTGGAGATATAAGAACAGTAGATGTTACTGTAAGAAGAATAAGAGAAAAAATTGAGGATGACACAACAGATCCACAAATATTAGTTACAAAAAGAGGTATAGGCTACTACATTGCAAAACCAGAACAATAGAGGTGGTTGAGGGGGAAACCATGTTAAAAAATGCAAAAGCAAAATTAGCAGTAATTTTGATAATAACAGGACTGATAGGAATACTATCAATAGGAATAACAACAATAATAACACTAGATGGTATAATAATAGAAAGTGAATCAGAAATAGTAAAACAAAACATATTAAAAATAGAAATTATTATAGGACTTATATCATTAGTATATGCAGTGCTATCAATATTTATAGGAATATTAGTAGCAAAAAAAATAATAGAACCAGCGGAAAAACTAATAAATGAATCAGAAGAAAACGTAAAAGAAGTATCAACACAAAAAAAGCAAATAGAAACAATGTTACTACATATGACAGACGGAATTTTAGCATTTGACATGGATGGAAAAATCTCATTAACAAACCCAGCAGCTACAAGACTATTAAGAATAATGCCAGAAGATGATACTTTTGAAAAAATCTTTGGAAAATATAATATAGACGTTAACTTAGAAAAGGTAATATACTTAGAGAATTGGACCTCAACAGCACAAAGAGCAACGATAGGAGATCATTATATATATATGTTCTTTGCACCATTAAGAAATGAAGATGAAACACCAAATGGAGTAATCGTAGTAATACAAGACATCACAGAACATGTAAAGTTAGACAATATGAGAAAAGAATTTGTAGCAGATGTATCACATGAATTAAAAACACCAATAACCTCAATAATGGGATATGCAGACACCTTATTAGAAGGAGAATATGACAAAGAAACACAAGAAAAATTTTTAAATGTAATATCAACAGAAGCAAGAAGAATGGCAAAACTTGTAACAGATTTATTAACACTATCAAAGTATGATAATGATGAAGATAGAACAAAAAAAGTAGAATTTGACTTAGGTGATCTAGTAAAAAAATGTCAAGAAAAACTACAAATAGAAATGAAAAAGAAACATCAAAATGCAGAATGTTTTGTAACAGCAAACATACCATTAGTATATGCAGACAAAGATGGAATAGAAAGAGTAGTATTAAATATAATAACAAATAGTATAAAATACACACAAGAAAAAGGAACAATAAAAATGTATGTAGGCTATATATATAATGATGCGTATGTAAAAATAATAGACAATGGGTTAGGAATACCAGAAGAAGACTTGAATAGAATATTTGAAAGATTTTATAGAGTAGACAAATCAAGAACAAGGGAAATGGGAGGAACAGGATTAGGATTATCAATAGCAAAAGAAATATTAGACAAAAATAATGGAAGCATAGACATCAAAAGCAAAAAAGATCAAGGGACAGAAGTGGTCATAAGAATCCCAATAAAGAAATAATATGAGAGAGAGAGAATTTATTCTCTATCTCTCATATTATTTCTTTATTGCAATGACACTGCGTGAAAAATTTGCGAAGCAAATTTTTCACGCAGAATTCCAATAAAAATTTTAATATTGACAAATAAAAGTAATTGTATTATACTATAAGTACAATAATGAATGTAGCCATTCATATTGACGCCGAATATGTGGAGTAAGGAACACATATTCTTTTTTTATTGAATAGGAAAAATCGATTATAATTCTTCCAAAGAATTACACAAATTGTAGAGGCGCCTTTTGGGTGTGCGTGTGAACGAAGTACACTTTTGTTCTATAAAAACAGAGGGCTAAAGTAAGGAACCCCCTGAACCAATTATGTATTATTCTTTATTGTTATCTTGTTGGTTTTTCAATTCTTGCAATTCTTTTTGCAATCTGTCTATTTCTTGTAATAGCAAGAATATTAAGCCGTAGCCAGTCATAATGACACCCCCTTTCATTAGTATTACCTAATTACTCAAGCTTTGTAATTATAACTTATATTTTGACATTTTGCAACATAATTTTTATTACTACTATATTAAACTGTCTCAAAAAATTTATTACATGAATATAATAACATATCAAATTATAATTTTGGGAAAGGAAGATTAATAATGAAGATATGTGTTATATTTGGAGGAATATCAACAGAGCATGATGTATCAGTCACATCAGGAATTTCTGTTATAAAAAACTTAAACAAAGACAAATATGAAATACAACCAATATACATAGACCAAAAAGGAGAATGGTATAAATACACAAAAGATGTAATAGAGATAAGTGATTTAACATTTGGTGAAAAGCCAAAAGAACTAGAAAAAATAGAAAACATAGTAAAAATTTTAGAAAATGCAGATGTTATATTTCCTGTATTACATGGAATAGGAGGAGAAGATGGTTCAATACAAGGGCTATTTACAATCATAAATAAAAGATATGTAGGATGTGGGATTTTAGCCTCAAGTGTAGGAATGGATAAAGCATATACAAAAATAATCTTTGAAAAAGCTGGATTAAACCAAGCTAAATATGAATACATAAGAAAAAGCAAAAAAGATTATATATATATAGATAAAAACTTTAATGAAGAAAAATGTACATTAGAAAAAGTATGTAAAAAAATTGAAAAAAACATAAAATATCCAATGTTTGTAAAGCCATCAAACTCAGGGTCATCAGTAGGGATAAACAAAGCAAAAAATCATAAAGATCTAAAAAAATACATCGAATACGCAAGTGAATTTGATAGAAAAATAATAATAGAGGAGGAAATCAAGGGAAAAGAAGTAGAATGTGCAGTTTTAGGGAATGAAGAAGTCATAGCATCAAATATAGGAGAAATAATACCAGAAGAAGAATTTTACAGCTTTGATGCAAAATATAATGATGTAAATTCAAGAACATTAATACCAGCAAGAATTACCAAAAAGATAGCTAAAGAAATAAGAAATGAAGCAATAAAAGCTTTTAAAGCAATAGATGGAAAAGGATTATCGCGAGTAGACTTCTTTGTAGAAAATGAAACAAATAAAATATATATAAATGAAGTAAACACATTACCAGGATTTACTCGGGATAAGTATGTATCCTAAACTATTTGAAGAAGCGGGAATAAATTATGAAAAATTATTAGATAAACTAATTGAATTATCCATGAACCAATAGAAATTATGGAAAATGGAACGGTTTTCTTTTCCACTTTTTCGGAAAAAGGGACAGAGATAAATTTGTGTTTGTCGTTCTAGAAGATAGTGTTAGAAACATTAGATATTGTAGGGGCGCACAGTGTGCGTCCTTCCAATTGCAGAAATTTTAAATTTGTATTATTTATTTTAATATTAAATGTAATATATTTATAATAAATAAAAATATTATAATTTCTATCTTCGAGGGGCAGACGCAAGGCCTGCCCCTACATTTATTTAATATTTTATAATTTTAAAATCCTATTATTTCACGGACGCACACTGTGC
>JAAWHY010000097.1 GCA_022795675.1 Clostridia bacterium | reverse complement strand
GATTTTTCCTTTTCTGTCTTCTTTAGAATTTTCTTTGTCTAAGTTCTTTAAACTTTTACAATTTACATATGTGTTTATTAAAATAAGTATTAAACTAGGTATTATAGTCTCAAGACCTACTTCTGTTTTTGTATATCTTATTATAATTAATAATAATGAGATTGAACCAATATAAACTATTGCTGATAATAAACCTAATTTTTTATATCTAATTATTATATATACTATACTTATTAATACTATTAATGCCATTAGTCCTAAAAGAATATATTGGAATACCTTGTTTGCATATATAGATTGTATATAATCACTTGCTTCTACCTCATATTCTAGTGGCATTTCTCCATTAGATAATAATGTTGCATAATATTGTGCTTGTTCTACATTCTCACTAATTGAATCACTATCTGTACTTGCTGATCCCATCGTTATAGTTAATTCACTTATTTCTGCATCAAAATGTGTAGATAAAAATTCTTCATCATTAATTTTTATTGTAACTGTTTTCTCAGTAGTTGCTTCCTCTGTTTCTTCCTCTTTATTTTCTTCCACTGCTATATAGTCTTTACTAATTTGTTTAAGTTTCTTCTTTCCTTCTTTGTTAAATTTAATATCTAGGTATACATTTACTCCTGACTCTGTTGAATTATATAAAACATTTGCACTTTCAATATCTGCATTTGTCATTAATACTGTTTTATCATTTGTATCTACTATTTCAAATTTTCCACTTGCTAATAAGTGTGATATAGTAGTATCTGTATTATCTGTATCCGCTAGTTCTACATATATGTCTCCATTTTCATCATTTAATCTTACATCATAATTTGATATTTTAGAGCTTTTTAGTCTTCCTCTTATAATTTTTTCTACCTTTTGGTAATTTTCTTTTGTTTTACTTTCTTCACTATTTTCTGGTACTTGCTCTTTTGTGTATGAATTTTCATCTGCACCTTCTGGTATCTCTTCTACAATATTTCCTTCTGAGTCACGAATTACCTCATGTGTATGGTCTGCTACTTTTAATGTAGTTATTCTTGAACCTTTAAGACTTAATCCTAGTTCATAATCTGGTAATATATTATTGTAAGATACTAATCTTTTTATATATATTCCTCCAAATCCTACTACTGTAACTAATACCATTACTAATATTATTAGTGCGATTTTTAATTTTTTTTCCACTGTTCTCATCCTTTCAATCTATAATAATTTTGTATCATTAATAATAAGTTCAAACCATATTTTTAAATATTTTGCTGCAAATTTGCTCATTATCATTCTGTCTATAAATATTTCAAAGTAATCTAATACTGGACATATTTCTGTGTCAATCTTAATTGATAAAACAATTTTTCTTTTTTCTTTGTCTAGAGTAATTTGTGCATCTGTAACTGCATAATTTACTTTATCATGTTTATCAAATGTTGCTATATTTGTTTTTACAACTCGATTTCTGTGTACATCTGATTTATCTGCTAAAATTAATGCTGCTGAGATGTCACTTACTGCTGTTCCTGTTGCTTCATCATGATTTCCTATTGCTGTCATAATTTCTGTTCTTAATTGTGCATCCATTCCCATATCCTTTAAAATGTCGTATGCAAGTATTGCTCCTGAATGTGCATGGTCTTGCCTGTTTACACAGTTTCCTATGTCATGCAAGTATCCTGCTATCTTTGCTAGTTCTACTCTTTCTGGTGGATATCCTAAATCCTGTAAAATTTTTCCTGCTCTTTCTGATACAATTGATGTATGTCTTATTGAATGTTCTGTATATCCTAATACATTCAACTGTTGCTGAGAACCACTCACCAGAGCTTGTACTTCTGGATTTTTTCTTACATCTTCGAGTGTTATCATTTTCTAATAACCTTCCTTTCAGTTCATTTGTATATTAACTATTGAATTTTATAATAAATAAATAAAAATTTCAACCCTTTTGGTTGAAATTTTTATATTGTAATCTCTAATGTTTAATTTCTAACATCTACTTTAATAATTCTATTGCTTTTCTTATTTGTTCATCTTCTTCTGTTTCTTTTTCTTTTACAATTTCATAATCTGGTGTTATTCCTACTTTATTAATTTTATTTCTATTTGGAGTAAAATATTCCTTTATTGTTATTTTTAATCCACTTCCATCATTTAATGTATATAATTCTTGTATAACTCCTTTTCCAAATGTTTTTTCTCCTACAATTGTTGCTTTTTTATAGTCTTGTATTGCTCCTGCTAGTATCTCTGAGGCACTTGCTGTTTCATTATTTACTAAAATTATAATAGGTATATCTATAATAGGATCATTTTTTGATGTTTCTATTTCTTCCGTTTTGTCCTTATCTGCTGTTATTAACATTGTAGAATCTTTATCTAAAATATAATCTGTTATTTGTAATGCCTCGTCTACTATTCCTCCACCATTATTTCTTAAATCTATGATTAAAGATTTTACATTTTTATTTTTTAATTCTTCATATGCGGTTTTAAATTGTTCAGCACATCCTTCATCAAAAGTAGCAAGTTCTATATAACCTATATTTTCTTCTAATACTACTCCTTCTATGGGATATAATTCTACACTTGCTCTTTCTAATGTATAGTTAATTGTTTGACCATTTCTTATTATTTCTAAATCAACTGTTGTTCCTTCTTCTCCTTTTATGTTTGTAGACATTTTAGTTAATTCACTTGCATCATAAGATACTCCATTTACTTTTGCAATTATATCTTTAGCTTGCAATCCTGCTCTTTCTGCTGAACTATTTTTTATAGTTGATGAAACCTTTATGACATTATTTTCTGTGTCTGCTTCCATATATATTCCAATTCCTACATAATTTCCTGTTGTATAAGTTGTAAATGTTTTCATTTCTTCAGGAGTAAAGTATTCTGTGTATTCATCTCCTACTGCACTAATATATCCTTTTATTGCTGCTTCTATCATTTCACTTTCATTCATATCGTATAGATATCTTTTGTTTAGTAATTCCTTAAAAGAGGTTAATGTGGCTCCTAATCCAGTAGTATCGCCTTTTGTTACTGCAATGTATTTTATACCTCCAGTTCTATATAATAAAATACTTGTTACACAAAATGTTACAATAGCAGTAATAATTATTATCATTACAGTTTTGTATATTCGTGATAATTTTTCTTTGTTTATTTGCATTTATACCTCTCCTTTACATTTTAATTGCAAAAGTTAATTAACATTATGCATTATATATTTTAGATAAATTAAATATTTAAATTTATAATATTTAGCTTACAAAAATGCAAAAATAATAAAATAAATTTTATTATTTTTGCATCTAATCTTTGTTGCCACTATATATTATATTCACAATTTCTTTTTATAGACCTATATATGGTGCTGGATCTACATATGTACCACTTTTCAATACTCCAAAATGTAAATGATATCCTGTTGAAGCACCTGTTGAACCTACTGTGGCAATAATTTGTTTTCTTGTTACCTTACTTCCTAATCCTACATTAATTGTTGAACAGTGTGCATATACTGTAACTAATCCTCCACCATGACTTACCATAATATAGTTTCCATACCCACTACCACAACCACAGCTTCTTGATTTTCCATAATTGTGTACACAACCTGTATAAACTGCTATAACTGTACCAGCTTCTGATGCAAGAATTGCCTTTCCTTTTGGTGCTGCTAAATCTATTCCTTTATGATATGATGATCCCCCTGCTAATGGGCTACCTCTTGAACCAAAGTATGAAGACACTCTTGTATATCCTGGACATGGAAATTCTAAACTACCACCAGAATATGAACCTCCTGTATTTCCATTAGCTTGTGCTAATTTTCTAAATGCTTCCTCTTGTTCTGCTAACTTTCGAGCAGTTTCATCTTTTTCTTTTTGTAATGCTGCATCTTCGTCTTTTAATTCTTCAACTTTCTTCTGCCTCTCATTTTTTGCATTTGTTAATGCAGTTTTTTGCCTCTGAACTTTTTGTTTTTCTTCTTCTGCCTTAGTCTTCTTTTCTTCTAATACTACTTTGTTCTTTTCTATTTCTTCTCGTTCTCTTTCTAACTCATCTAATAATTCTTCGTCTAATTCTAATACCTCGCTTAAGGTATGATAACTAGACAAGAAACTTGTTAAACTAGTAGATTTTAAAAGAACATCTAGAATTGTCTTTTTTCCATACATGTAATTTATAACAACTCTTTCGCAAGCAAGATCATGTTTTTCTTCATGTTCGTTTTCTTCTTCCTCTTTACCACTTTTTACATAGTTTGATATT